>NZ_JAPEHS010000032.1:0-28604 GCF_028823565.1 Psychrobacter sp. A3 | reverse complement strand
TATCATAGTGATGGCTTAGGGCGTGTCCTCAATTCAATCGATAGCCATCTAAATGAGCTAAAAATGGCCAAATCTGGTCAAACGCTGTCAAATAGCTGACGAATATCTCGATATTATCTGCGCTACTTTCCTTGTTTGACGGCGATTTATCTCATTTTTATCGCCATTTTTAAAATCAGGACACGCCCTAGCCTTGATAGCTGGCAAATAAATCGTACTCGCTGGCCTCGTCAATGGTGACGGTCAAAAACTGACCAACCTTGACTTGCGCGCTGATGTCATCAACATAAACATGACCATCGATCTCTGGGGCATCGGCGTAACTCCGACAAATCGCAATGCCCTCAGCACCATCAATCTCATCGACCAATACCGTCAAGGTTTTACCGACTTTCTCTTGCAGCTTTTGTGCTGAGATGTCTTGTTGTAGCGTCATCAAGCGCTCATAGCGAGATTGCTTCACTTCTTCAGGCACATGACCTGGCAAGTCATTGGCTACCGCGCCTTCGACTTCTGAATAGGTAAAGGCACCGACGCGGTCAAGGCGTGCCTCGACGAGCCAATCGAGCAGACATTGAAAGTCTTCTTCGGTCTCGCCAGGGAAGCCGACGACGAAGGTTGAGCGAATGACGATATCAGGACAAATCTCACGCCACGCTTTAATACGTGCCAAGGTGTTTTCGCTATGCGCTGGACGCTTCATGGCCTTTAGGATGCGGTGACTGGCATGCTGAAACGGAATGTCTAAATACGGCAGTAGCTTTTTTTCGCCCATCAGCTCGACGACTTTATCTACGTGCGGATACGGATAGACATAATGCAGGCGCACCCAGATACCCAAGTCATTTAGTGCTTGGCATAAATCATAAAACTTGGATTTGAGCGGCATGCCATTCCAAAAGCTGGTTTTGTACTTCAGATCGAGCCCATAGGCTGACGTGTCTTGCGAGATAATTAGCAATTCTTTTACGCCAGCGTTTTTGAGCGCCAGTGCTTCGTTCATGACATTATCAATCGGACGCGAGACTAAGTCACCGCGCAAGCTTGGAATGATGCAAAAGGTGCAACGGTGATTACAGCCTTCTGATATCTTTAGATAAGCATAATGGCTTGGGGTCAGCTTAATACCCGCTTCATTGATCAGATCTATTTTTGGATCGTAATGGCTATCTACGTCGCGCTTGGGTTTGGGCACATGCTGCGAGACGGCAGTGATGACCTCATCATAAGCATGTGCGCCTGTAACCGATAGCACCGCTGGATGCATCTCACGGATTTTATCCGCTTCTTTTCCTAAGCAGCCAGTAACGATGACCTTACCGTTTTTGCTGATGGCTTCTCCGATGGCGTCGAGCGACTCTTGTACCGCTGACTCAATAAAACCGCAGGTGTTAACCACCACCAAATCTGCGCCATCGTAGTCACTTGCGACCTGATAACCATCGCGGCTAAGCTCTGTGATGATCCGCTCGCTATCGACCAGTGCCTTTGGGCAACCAAGCGACACAAAACCGATCTTTGGCGCGGCTTGAACTGGCGCATCGCTCGCAGCTGTACGGGCTACTGTGGCATCGCCACTTTGCGCGATACTGCGGTTTTGATTGTGATTGGCTTTGTGGTGATAGGGCTGAGTGCCGTCTGCCTGACTCGTTGACTGCTTTTGCGCAGGCTTAGCAGGATTAAAGATAGTGGCTGTGTTTTTTGGAGCAGTAGAAGCTGGCTGTGAAGATATCGTCGTATTTACCGACTCGGTAGAGGTGTTGGGCATGGCTGACCTTGCTTGAGATAAATTGGCTGTGCGCATTGTACGTTTTTTTTATGATAATCACCAGTTTTGCCGCTCTATAGTGTTGATTTATGATTAAATATTGGTAGATTTCTTTTTTATGTTAGGCGTACTTCATGACAGCTGATATAGTAGTGACAAAACCTGCCCCCAATTTTGCCTTTATGGCTCAGCATTTGTTTACGGCTATCTTGTGGGTCGATGAAGATCTGACCATTACTTGGCTAAATGCTCAAGCAGAGCAACTGCTGGCGACCAGTAGTGGCCGCCTACTGGGGCAATCTATCTTGGCGCTGCTCACCCCAAAAACTTCAACATCGACTTTCAAAGACCATCCCAAAGAGCATCTCAAAAGCCATAGCGATACTCACAATTCTAAAAAAACAAAGGATGCCTCTTGCTCCTTGGGCGAGCGCTTTCGGCAAGCCAGAGTGTATCAACAGCCATTTATTGATCATGATCATCTTGTAAGCACACAATTGAACAATCATACAGCGCTGCTGATCGACTATAGCGTGACGCCGGTCATTGATGAGCAGCAGCATGGTTTTATCATTGAGATGTGGGGCAAGGATCGCCAAAGCCGTATCTCAGAGGAGCAGCGCCAGCAGCAGCAATATAACGTCGCGCGTCAGATGCTACGCTCAGTCGCTCACGAAATAAAAAACCCATTGGCCGGTATTCGCGGGGCGGCGCAATTGTTGCAGCGGCAATTTATCAAGTTTAGTGAAGGCGGTTTTTTGGCTGATGCAGCGCACACTCAGCAAAGTGCTGCCAGCCCCCCTCCTGACAAACAAAAAAACGCGGCAAAACTGCGCAGCTACACCGATATCATCATCGCAGAGACCGACCGTCTGACGCAGCTTATCGGTCAGCTTCTTGGCTCCAATCAGTTACCAAACTGGCAAATGCTGAATATTCATGAGCCACTAGAGCATGTCTTATCCCTAATCGTCAACCAATATCCACAGGTGACGCTACAGCGTGATTATGATTTATCACTGCCTGAGCTCTGCGCTGATAAAGACCAGTTGATTCAAGTATTTTTGAACCTCATTAATAATGCCTGTGAGTCGATGACCGAGCTTGAGCAAACGCTACAACAGCATAAAATCTCAGAGTCTCAAGAAACACCACAAACTACCATGCAAATGGATAGCAATTCTACTTATCAGCCCATACTGCATCTACAAACACGAGTGGTCTTTCAGCACACCATCGGCAGCCAGCAGCACAAACAAGTTTTGCAAGTGACCATCACCGATAATGGCTCAGGCATAGATGCCGATCTCATCGGCCAGATATTTTTTCCGATGGTCACTAGCCGCGCAGCAGGCACAGGTCTAGGGCTGTCTATTGTCCAAGATATCATCAGCCGCCATCATGGTATGATCGATGTCAGCTCCGCCCAATCGAACACCCATCACACACGCCAAACTCAGTTTGCCCTGTATTTGCCCTTTAGCCAGCCAGACCTTACTATAAACACCTCATAACAATCCTATAATAACCTCATGACAACCAATACACCCTCTGATGTTATCGCCCACTAGGCCCAAGATATGACTGAGTATAATAACAACCGCGCTTTACATGACCATCAACCCTCAAGCGATCAGCCAATACCTGCTCCAACGGACAAGCACAGCAGTCCTGCCGCTGCTACGTTATGGCTTATCGATGATGATGCCGCCCTACGCCTGATATTGGCCGATACCTTTGAAGATGCAGGGCTCACTGTGATTAGCTTCACGCAAGCGCAAGCGGCATGGACACGCCTAAATGATATCTTGCAGCAGCAAACACCTGCAGACCAGCTCCCTGATGTGATATTGACTGATATTCGTATGCCTATGATGGATGGTCTGTCCTTTAGCGACTGGGTACATCAGCATTTCCCTCAGCTGCCCATAGTCGTTATGACGGCACACTCTGATCTAAGCTCTGCCATCAGTAGCTATCAGACTGGCGCGTTTGAATATCTGCCCAAACCCTTTGATTTAGATGACGCGGTGACAACGATTTATAAAGCCATTCACTATCAGCCCCATACCGATGTTAAGACAAAAAACACCAGAAAACCCGCTGTCAAATCAGATGCGACGCCCAACGAGCCCAATAAACCTACTGAGCCGACTGACCATACAAACCAAGCATCCAAAACCTCACCAACCACCGCGCCGATCAAACCAGCTGCCAAAGAGACATCCCCGACACCACCCGCCGCGACCGACAACCCCAGTGGCATCATCGGGCAGTCACAAGCGATGCAAACGGTGTTTCGCGCGATTGGCCGTTTGGCCCACTCTCCCATCACAGTGTTGATCACAGGCGAGTCAGGCACCGGTAAAGAGCTGGTCGCCAGCGCCCTGCATCAGCATTCACCGCGGCGACAGCAGCCTTTTATTGCCTTAAATATGGCAGCGATTCCGCATGATTTAATCGAATCTGAGCTATTTGGTCACGAAAAAGGTGCGTTTACGGGGGCGACGACCACACGGCAAGGACGGTTTGAGCAGGCCAATGGTGGGACACTGTTTTTGGATGAGATCGGTGACATGCCCTTTAGTACGCAGACACGTTTGCTGCGAGTATTGGCCAATGGCGAGTTTTATCGCGTTGGTGGGCAGCAGCCTGTCAAAGTCAATGTGCGTATCATCGCCGCCACTCATCAACACTTAGAAGCACTGGTCAAACAAGGTAAGTTCCGAGAAGATTTGTTTTATCGCCTTAACGTCATACGCTTGCCTCTGCCGCCCCTGCGCACACGCCGCGAAGACATCCCTGCCCTCGCCAGCTACTTTATGCAGCGCGCCGCCGAGCAGATGAATACTGCCAAAAAACATCTGCATCCAGCAGCACTGCAAGTCATGCAGGCGTTTGAGTGGCGCGGTAATGTGCGTCAGCTCGAAAATGTCTGCCTGTGGCTGACCGTGATGGCCACCGGTGACACGGTCATGGTAGAGGACTTACCACCAGAGCTGCTCGATAGTGTGCCAGCGGATATAACACAGCAGCCACAGCCACCTCATGCAGCACGCTCATCCCAAATCCCGCCGCAGATAGACATGAATACCCAAGGTTCGATCGACTCTGGCGCTATTAGCCCCAATCCACCTATGACGACGCAGACCGACTGGCACCAGCCTCTAGCCGCATGGGCAAAGCAGGCGCTACAGACCGGCGAAACCGACATCCTACAAACAGCTACGCCTGAATTTGAACGCGTACTACTCACCGCCGCCCTCAACCATAGTGGTGGCAAAAAAATAGCGGCGGCCCACCTGCTAGGCTGGGGACGCAATACATTGACACGCAAATTGCAGCAACTAAACCTCACGCCAGCACAAGATCAAAATAAATATCACTAAAACGTTAAAAAAACTTAAAATAAAAGTCCTTTTATATCATTAGCTTATGAAAAATATGAAAAATAATTGCAAATAGGGGTTGCCAAACAATTTAAACTCTATATAATAGCCAACCACTGAGACGCACTACCGAATCAGTTAACTATTTCGATAGCATTTGAGTTCATATGCTTTTGATGATAGAGTAACAAAAATGGGGCTGTGGCGGAATTGGTAGACGCACCAGATTTAGGTTCTGGCGCCGCAAGGTGTGAGAGTTCGAGTCTCTCCAGCCCCACCATTTTCGGATAGTACATCTTAGGCCAAATATTAAAACCTGCCTTGATGCAGGTTTTTTTGTGCCTGTTAGTTTTTATGCTTGCTAATTAGAACGCTCCTACTAAACGCCAAGCATCGAAGCTATTATCGAAGTATAGCAGCTTCAGTATTTAGCGCTCAGCGTTTGCTCCAATCTATACTATAGTCAATACTCTTCCCTAACCGACCTTCTCTTTAAGCTCACATACGTCTTAACGCCAAAAGTATCTGCGCCATGCTTTGATACCTTTTCTCTACCCGCTTTGCCAATGCTTGATCAATAATGGGTTGATAATGGCGGTATGCTGGCGGTAGCCTTGGAATTGGCTGCTGACAGTGCTGGACTGCCCATGCCTTGAGCGGCTCACGACTTTGTTTATCAATCTGCAACGGCCGCATCCCCACCAATATCTCATACAGCATAATCCCAAACGCATAGATATCGCTCTGCACCGATGCGCCGTGTCCTTGCCAGCGCTCAGGTGCCAGATACGCCGGTGTACCCGCAAGATGACCTATGGTTGACGCCTCCACACGAGTGGCCAAAGCAAAATCAGTTAATAACAAGTCAGTCTTGAGGCTGCTATCATCTGCCTGACTTGACAAAACATGAGGTGGCGACAAATCATCTAGCAAGATATTACTGGGTTTAATATCATTATGCAGCCAGCCTGCGCGATGCAGTTGCGTGATTACTTGTGCCGCTTGCATGATAAGCTGATGCTTTTGACGGGCGGACAGCAGCCGTTTTAGATACTGTGATAGACTGCCGTTTTTATAATAGGGCATCACCACAACGATGAGCGCTGACGGCGGCGCTGCAATGTGCAGACGTAACTCATGATGCGCCAGTAGTGGCGGTGCCACGCGCTGATATGGCGTTAAAGCAGACAGCGCGGTGATGACGCCATACTCATAAAAGACGCCGCTAGATACCGCTTGAGCGCTCTGCCGACAATGATGCTTGCTTAATTGCCACTTAAGTAGCACTGGGCCAAACTGTGAGTGCATGGCACGGCTCAAGCCCTGATAGTCGCCTGCATACACGCCGATGCGCAAGTGCGATACCTGACGATACTGCAACTTTACCAATTCTTTTGTCAGTACAGGCAATACCTGCTGAGCATGAGCCTGCCATACTGGCGCTGTCTTCGCTTGTCTTAGCGATGAATTACTGGCATTGTCTTTCATGCTAAAGTAAGGCCTTTATTTAGAATTACTTTGTATTTGTATATCGTCATTTTATATAGCCAACCCAACATAAAATTGGCACACTTGATATCATATGCTACTGGTATTCATTTTGCGCAGCATCTGCCGGCGTAGGCACAGCACGCAAGGAAAATAAATGCCAGTAGGACGGTACCTATTTTCGTTAATATTTTTTCTGTTATAAGCGACCCAGTATTATGTCCCAGTCTTCCACATCCGTTATAAATTATGCCCTGCCCGAGCCGCTATTAGAGTTACTGGGGCAGTATCTGCAAGAGCAAGTCATGCCAAAGATCGATATCGATCCGCAGCAGCTGGCCTATCGCTGGGTCGGTGGTCACCGCGGGCGCTTGGAGCCTTTGGCAGTCAATTTGTTTTTAAGTCTGGATGATTTGCATGGTATCGATACGCAAAAGGCAAAACTGGTACAAAACACACGGCAGTTTTTAAAGGGCTATCCGGCCAATCACGTCTTGATGACAGGGACTCGCGGCGCAGGGAAATCATCGCTGATTCGAGCATTGCTACAAGCCTACCATAGCGAAGGGCTACGTATCATCGAAATCGCCCGTGATGACCTGCGGGTGCTTGATAAGATACGCGCCGCCATCCGCGCCCTACCAGCAGACACCGATTGCCGCTATATCGTGTACTGTGATGATTTGGCATTTAACGGTCAAGATGAGAGTTACCGGACGTTAAAGAGTGTGTTGGACGGGGCGCTGGACTCCGAGCAAGACAAGCTACTGGTCTATGCCACCAGTAACCGTCGGCACCTTTTACCGCAGCTGATGAAAGACAATGTCAATATTTATAATGGGCAAACCGATGAAGTTAATCCTTATGAGACCATCGACGAGACGGTATCGTTGTCTGATCGCTTTGGCTTGTGGCTATCGTTTCACCCGATGGATCAAAATACTTACTTACACATCGTTCGCCATTATTTATCGCTTTCGCCAAACCGTAATCTAGATAATGCGAATGACGTTAAAGAAAGTAATAATAATGAAGAAGAAAATAAAGCGCTACCTGACAATATCAGAGCCGCTGCCTTACGCTGGGCATCAGAGCGTGGCGGGCGTTCGGGGCGAGTGGCCTATCAGTTTAGCCGCTACTGGATAGGACAAACACAATTGGCTGCTGAGGACAATCAGCCTTAAACATCGGCTACCTGTCATTTTTTAGGAGCGCGTGCAGAACCTAAGTACTGCACGCGGCTACCCGCTTCTTCATCTACCAAATTCGCTACGCTATTTACTATATATTGGTCGAAATCTGCGGCCAGCCATAGATTGCCTACATAAGCACTTTGGGCATCCAGACGAATATGCGCCATGTTTGGCGTACGACTCTGCGGATTATCAAAGCTTTGATAACGTGCGCTAAAATGGGTCAATATCAAGTTTGACAGTCCGCTCTCTTGGGCAAATTTTCCGATCAGCTGCGCGCTACTGTGCATCGGATCAAAGTCTGGGTTTTTTGCCTGTATCTTATTTAACACCGCATGGGTATAAGTGGCTTCATGCACCAGCAAGTCTGCATCAACGACCGCCGCATATAGGCACTCTGGCGTATCATTATCGCCTGCAACCACTACCCGAGTACGTTGGCTGTCATTATCGACATACTCAGCAGACGACAGCATGCGTCCGTCTTCTGTCACAACATCTTCGCCTTGCTGCAGCCTGCCCCACAGCGCACTGGCTGGGATACCATCAGCTGTCAATTTATCAGTATTCAGGGTACGGCGGCTGATCGTCTGAGTAATACCAAAACCATAAGAAGCGACGCGGTGCGACAACGGGTGAATGTCTATAACCAGCTGATGTTGGTGGTCTACATTGATAGTTACATCGCCTTTGTGCTCATCATCTGACTCAGACAATATATCTTCTATCGCCATAAAATCAATGGCAAATGGCAAATACAGCTCGGTTGTCAGCCTCATCGCCTCAAGCATTTTGGTAATGGCTTTGGGCGCAATAAGCGTCAGCGCTGCAGTACGTCCTGACATGGCCGCACTCGCAAGCAACCCCGGCAGACCATAACAATGGTCGCCATGCACATGAGTGATACAAATGGCTTGCAGCTGATGCAAAGATAGCTTGGTATGAAGCAGCTGATGCTGTGTACCCTCACCGCAATCAATTAAAACCCAAGGACGCGACTTTTTGTTTTGCTGTCGACTTGCCGCCGAGCTATAAGGATTGAGGCACTCTATCGCCAGCGCTGTGACGTTACGCTGCTTGGTTGGCACGCCAGCGGAGGTGCCCAAAAAGGTGAGCTTTAACATAAACGCCCTCTTTTAGCTAAATCCTTATCTACTGTAACGATTGGCATAGCATGGTTCTTTGACCTTCAATCATTTTACCGCCATTGGCCGTACATTCATTGACCATATTGGACTCATAAGATTTCCAGCCGCCATAAAAGCTGGCAACACACAAAATCACCACCAGCAATTTTTGTGACCATACTTTAATAGATACTTGCTGGCGATTCACCTCTGTAGCCTCTGTATGCTGTTTGGCTGCAATCTCACTGTCAGTCGCTGTCCTGTTAGGCTTATTCAAGTCTGTCATTTCTTATCCTAAAAAAGGTTTTGTCTATAAATAAACAAAACCTTTTATGTTGATTTTAAATCAATGATTAGGGCGTATCCTAATCATTGATACCATTCGCTTTGTTTAGAATTTTAAACGCCCGCCTTTTTCTTCGGCACGTTTAAAGGCATCACGCTCTTCGCAGCGTTTTAGCCAGTTTAAAATATTGGTGTACTTACTGCTATCCAAACCAGAGCCTGCATTGGCTCCGACGACAGCAAGATGCATCTGAATATCAGCGGCGCTAAACTCACTACCAGCAAACCAATGATTGTCCTGTAGGTGCTGCTCCATCATGCCCAGCATACTGTCTAGGCTGCGGCTAATCATGTTCTTTTCCACTTGGCTTTGGATTTTTTTACTAACAGGTTTAATTAGCATTGGTGATTGGTCAACGACTTTGCTAAATACCAAGCGCATCACTAGCAGCGGCATCAATGATGCCTCGGCAAAGTGTAACCAAAAGGTATAAGCCTCCCACGCCGCTTCGTTGTCATCAGCAGGTTTGAACTGCTTGTCGGTATCGTAATGCTTGATTAAATACTCGATGATAAACCCTGACTCAATCAGCACGCGATCGTTGACCTCTAGCATTGGTGCATGACCGATTGGATGCACTTTTTTTAAGCTATCAGGCGCACGATACGCTTTATTACGCTCGTAGCAAGTCAATTCATAATCGGTGTTTAGCTCTTCTAACAGCCAAATAATACGAAACGAGCGTGAGTTTGCTAAATGATGAAGATGTAACATAAACCGTCCTAGTTATCATGTGAGTGCGCAATAGCATATAGACAAAGTGTCCTGCGCCTGATGCGCTTGGCGTGCATACTGCTCGATAATAGCGCAATTCATCTGTTATTAACACACAAACTGCGCTGCGGTGCACACGGGCAAAAACTATGGCTAAAAAACCATGGCTAACCAGTCAAACCTATCACCCGCTATATGATCGCCTTACTTTGAATGCAGCTGCTCTATCTTGCGCGTCATTTTGTCTATTTTTTGCTGATAGCGTTTGATTTTACGAAAACGATGAGCCGCAAGCACCCCTTCGATACGGCGGTTGGTCAGGCGGCGACGCGGTGGAAAGCTACCGATTTGTGGCTCGTTGTAACCATGCAGGCGATCATCACGGCGACGCGCTCTATAGCCAAGCGCACTATCAGCAATCATAATCAGCAGCGCGACAAAAATCATGCCGTACATAAATAATGAGCCGCCCTCATTGATGCTTTGGTGCAATATCGTAATCGAAAATATAAACAAAAAAATCGGCTCAAGATAGCATAGCGTGCCAAACAACGAGACGGGCAACTTTTGACTGGCGACCATGGTCAGCGACATCGCCGCGGTGCTGATGATACCCAGCAGCGGCAACAGATACCAAAATTTATCGGTAGTGATTGCCAGCGCAAACCCGCCACTCATATACAGGGCGACCATCACCACTGGCGTCAGCAGCACCAAATCAGAGATAAGGCCGGTGATGGGTGGTACTGCCAGCTTGCGACGCAGCAGATAATAAGGCGGATAACCCAGACAGACAAACAATGTCGCCCAAGAAATCGCGCCGTACTGCCAGACATCATACGCGATGCCCAGACCTGCGCAGATGGTGGCGACCCACTGTAGCGGCGTCATCGCTTCATTATAAAAAAACCGACCCACCATAATCATAATCATCGGGTACAAAAAATACCCCAGTGTCACCTCAAGCCCCAGATTATTGACTGGTGCCCACATAAATATCCAAATCTGGGCGCCCAATATCGGCGTCGGCAAGATAAATAAAAACCACTCTTTGGGTGTTTTTAGGGTTTTTAGGTAATCAAAGATATGCTGCCACTGTTTTAACACACTGACCAGCAGCACCAAACTCAGCAGCATCATCAGCACACGCCACGAGGCGACTTGCGTCCCAGATAGCGGCTGCATCAATAGACCAAATAAAAACAACAATGAGTATAAAAAGTTTGCTGCTACGGCAGCGATGGTGCCCTGCGACGTTTGGGTGGTGGTGAGCATAAAAACAGCCTTTTGAAATAAGCGCACGTCCTTGGCAATTTTAGAAAAAAACAAAAGCCTCAGACGCGGACGTCGGAGGCTTTTGTCTACAAGACCTGTTGTCTATCTCATTGTACACGCAGGTTGTACGTCGCCAATCATGCTAAAACCCTTCGGTTTTAAAAGCAGGCTAATACAATCATCTGTCGTTACATATCACAAGATAAACGCTTGAAATGACTCATACTTATATCATAGCCAGCATTATGTCAAACTCAGAATAGATAAGCAATGCATCCAGTTAACGAGTCTTTGAATTTTTATATAGCCGATCTACTTTAAAACAGGTGCCGTACTACTGAAATGAATTTTATACCGCCTCTGACGTGATGAAATCACACAGCGAGCAAAGAAAATTTATACCAGTAGCGCCTGACACATCGTATCTTGCACGCCAGTTTTATTTCGGAGCGACTATATCGTTACGAGTTTGGCGCTTTATTTGGCATCTAACTGCTCTATTTTACGCTGGATTTTATCCATTTTTCGCTGATAACGGCGTATTTTACGAAACCGATGCGCTTTTAGTGCGCCATCAATACGGTGATTTATCAGGCGGCGGCGCGGTGGAAAGCCGCCTACTTGTGGCTCGCGGTAGCCATGCAAATGATCGCTACGGCGCCGACTCAGATAACCTATCGCACTATCGACAATCATCACCAGTAGCGCTGCCGTAATCATGCCATACATAAACAATGAGCCTCCTTCATCCAAGCTCTGACTGAGCACAGTGATGGACAATACAAACAATAGCATAGGCTCGATATAGCTAAGCGCGCCAAATAGCGACACGGGCAGCTTGCTGCTGGCCAGCATCGTCAGCGACATCGCCAGTGCACTAAAAGCGCCTAGCAGTGGTAATAGATACCAAAACTTCATATTTTGCGCCGCCATACTAAAGCCGCCACTGGTATAGAGCATCAGTAGCACCACTGGCGTCAGCAGCGTCAAATCAGACACTAAAGCCGCCACTGGTATAGAGCATCAGTAGCACCACTGGCGTCAGCAGCGTCAAATCAGACAACAATCCCGTAATCGGTGGCACAGCAATCATCCGCCTGAGCAGATAATACGGCGGATAGCCCAAGCATACAAACAGCGTCACCCACGATACCGAGCCGTATTGCAAGATATCATGACCAATGCCAAAAGCCGCCAGTAGCGCCGCCGCTCCTTGCAGCAGACTCATCGGCTCACGATAAAAAAAGCGACCAAGAACGATCATCACCAGCGGCAATAAAAAATACCCCAAAGTGACATCAAGGCCATAACCGTTCACAGGTGCCCACATAAACAGCCAAATCTGCCCACCCAATATCGGGGTTGGCAGTATAAATATCAGCCAGTCTTTGGCGGTTTTGAGCGTTTTTAGATAATCAAAAACATGCTGCCACTGCTTGCTCACACTGACCAGCAGCACCAAACTAAGCAGCATCATCAACACACGCCATGACGCCACTTGCGTGCCCGTCAAAGGCTGCATAAATAACCCAAATAAAAACATCATCGAAAATAAAACACTCGATGATATCGACGCGATAGTCCCCTGAAAGGTTTGATTGGTCGTCAGCATAACAACAGCCTCAATTTAGCACTTTTTAGGTATAAGTAAGTATCATTCAAAGATCAGCATAAACAGTGGTCATAAAAGATAAAAAGGATTATCAAAGACAACATCCTATAAGCGATAAATGACATCCAAAAAAAAGCCTCCAACGATAACGTCAGAGGCTTTTTCTAGAGCAAGAATGCCAAACTAGAGCAAAAGCGAACTACTGAAACCGTTATTTATCGTCGGTATTGTCACCCTCAGTGTTTGTTTCATCTAATACAGGATCGTTGGCAATGTCGATCACATCGTGAACGTCGGTCGCCGCATCGATATCGATTTGCGCTTGGCCTGCTACCTCAAAGGTGCCATCCTCACGCATGGCATCGACCAGTTCATCATCGCTCTCTTCGTGCTCGACCCGCGCCATCGCCACCAGCTTTTCTTCTTTTGATAGGCGAATCAAGGTGACGCCTTGGGTGTTACGACCAGAGCTGGCCACATGCTCAACAGGCGTGCGCACGAGCGTACCTTTGTTCGAGATTAGAATGATATCGTCTGTAGGGTCAACCTTGGTCGCTCGCACCAGTGCGCCATTACGTGCGCTGGTTTTGATGGCTATCACACCGCCGCCGCCGCGGTTTTGCGTATTAAACTCGTCGATAAAGGTACGCTTACCAAAGCCGTTTTCACAAGCGATAAGGATTTCGCGTACATCATCTTCGATAACGACTAGTGATTTGATAAATTCATCATCAGCCAAACGCATACCGCGTACACCTTTGGCAGTACGGCCCATGGCGCGGGCATCGTTTTCATCAAAACGAATGGCTTTACCACTCGATGCAAATAGCATCACCTCTTGGCTACCGTTGGTGATACGGGCGCTCACCAGTTTGTCATCGTCTTCTAGACCAATGGCAATCAAGCCATTGGAGCGGATATTGGCAAACTGCTTGAGCTCTACGCGCTTCACCGTACCATTGGCAGTGGCAAAGAAAACAAACGGCGGCTCGGCCTCATTGCTACTCTCTGAGCTATCATCATCGCCATCGCTCACAGTGTTGCCAGACAGCTCTTCGACGATTTTTGGAATAGGCAAAATGGTGGTGACGGTTTCGTCAGCATCCAAACTGATGAGGTTGACCAATGGACGACCGCGCGAGCCGCGGCTGGCAATCGGCACTTCAAACCCACGTAGGCTAAAGACGCGGCCGCTGTCCGTAAAGCACAGCACGGTCGCATGCGTCGAGGTCACTACCAAGTGATCTATCACATCATCTTCTTTCATAGCAGTTGCCGACTTGCCTTTGCCGCCGCGTTTTTGCGCCACATAATCATCAATGGGCTGTGTCTTGGCGTAGCCGGTGCGCGAGACAGTCATTACGACAGTCTGCTCAGGGATGAGATCTTCACGGTTAAAGTCCATACGCGAGTCGATAATATCGGTACGGCGCTCATCACCAAAGTTATCACGAATCTCGATAAGCTCATTAGAGATGATACTCATCAGCTTATCAAAATCACCAAGAATCGACTCCAAATGAGCGATTTCACGCAGCAAATCTTGATACTCTTCGGTCAATTTGTCTTGCTCAAGCCCCGTCAAGCGGTGCAGCTGCATGTCTAAAATCGCATTGACCTGCTCAAGTGATAAGCGATAGCGCTCCTCACCTTCGATCAAACCAAACGGCGCTTTTGGGTCCTCGCCTTCGATAAACTCAGGACGCACAGACTGGCTACCAGCCGCTGTTAGCATCGCCACGACACTACCGGAGCCCCATGTATTATTTAATAAGCTCTCGCGTGCCAAGCCGCGGTTGGCCGAGGCTTTGATAGTGGCGATGATATCGTCGATATTGGCGAGCGCAACGGTCAAACCTTCGAGCAAATGACCACGGACGCGCGCTTTGTTTAGCTCAAAAATCGTACGACGCGTCACCACTTCTTGACGGTGACGAACAAAGGCGGCTATCAGCTGGCGCAAAGTTAGCAGCTTTGGCTGACCATTATCCAGCGCCACCATATTGATACTAAAGCTCGACTCTAGCGGCGTTTGCAAAAACAAATTATTGACAATGACTTCAGCCGTTTCGCCGCGGCGCAAGTCAATAGCGATACGCATCCCTTCCTTATCCGACTCATCACGAATCTCGGTGATGCCCTCGATTTTTTTGTCTCGTACCAGCTCTGCAATACGCTCAATCAACTTGGCTTTGTTGGCCTGATACGGCACTTCGGTAAAGACAATACGCTCGCGATCACGGTTGACACCTGTGTCACTCATCGGCTCGATATGATAGCGCCCACGAATATGCAAGCGGCCTTTACCGGTACGATAGGCATCTAAAATACCCGCGCGGCCATAAATAATACCGCCCGTTGGGAAATCGGGGCCTGAGATATGCGACATCAGCTCTTCGGCTGAGACTTGTGGATTTTCAGCATAGGCCAGACAAGCATTGATGACTTCGGTCAGGTTATGTGGCGCCATATTGGTCGCCATACCAACGGCGATACCTGTTGCGCCGTTGACCAGTAGGTTGGGAATACGCGCTGGCATCACGCTTGGCATGCGCTCAGAGCCATCGTAGTTGTCTTCCCAATCGACCGTGTCTTTATCCAAATCAGCAAGCATCTGGTGCGTAAGCTTGGTCATACGGACTTCGGTATAACGCATCGCCGCTGGTGGATCATCATCGATGGAGCCAAAGTTACCTTGGCCATCGACCATCGGATAACGCAGACTAAAATCCTGCGCCATACGCACGATAGCATCATAAACCGCACTATCACCATGTGGGTGATATTTACCGATGACGTCACCGACCACACGTGCTGATTTTTTGTAGGGTTTGTTATAATCGTTTGATAGCACGTGCATGGCATACATCACACGGCGGTGTACAGGCTTGAACCCATCACGCACATCAGGCAGCGCACGTGAGACGATCACGCTCATCGCATAATCCAAATACGACTGCTTTAGTTCATCGACGATGCCAATAGGACTGACCGATTCGCTCATATACACTCCTTCACTCACTTTTTTCTGATGCTGTCACCACTGCTTGAGATGCCTTTGGGTCATACAAAAATACAGCTGCCAAAAAATGCAGCCATCATTGAAATATAGACCCAAAAAAACCCTCACTCAGCGCACAAAACAACAAGAAAATAGTGATACGGTTTTTGTTAAAAGTAACGTTTTATAAAAGAAGCTATTTTAGCACAAATTTGCCGTATTAGGGGCATTTGCACGGGATTAAAACCAAGCGAATCAGGAGATTAGCGGTCATTTTTTTGACTTTTTTCTCTATTTTTTGTGTGTCAGCGGCAGATCTTTTTAGACTGACTAATCTTGCCGTTATGACAAACAAATTTGCCATCTTTTGAGCAGTGCGACACCCCGCCCATTTTCCCTGAACAAGGCGTGTTTCGAGCTTGTGCTTGGCTGATGGGCGCAGTGATAATGGCGCAAGTCAGTAGTGATAACAAGATAGATTTCATAGGGTTTCTCTTATTGACGTCTCGTTAAGCGGCATAAAAAACTGCGTCCAATATTATGGACACAGTTTGGTGGATTGTCAGACGATTTATCCGTTTGAGTATCGTTAACCTATTGCGAAATAGCAGCCGTAGTACATGACCTAAAGGCTGCCGATGTTATGTTGGATTGACTACCGGCTTAAAGTTTTGATCAAAAAACGCACGCGTGGCCTCAGTACAGGCTGGACTGACCAGACCACCATGATAATTGGTATAAAATGCTAGGAGCGGTATACTGCCTTGCGCCTCAGCGTCAGCTTTTACCTCTTCTACGCTCTGACTAAAGCGGGTCTGTACGCGGACTCTGACCGCCTCTGCATCCCAAGTATTCATGGCAGCTTGGCCAATCAAGCTCAAGGTCTGCTGATCTGGGCGCTCGTCAGCATTGTCGATATCGACATCGAGCACGGTGACATTGAGGTTTTTGGCTGATTTTTTTGCCGCTGCTTGCAGTAGCGTGACCATCGAGCCGGTATTGGTATCAAAATAAACGGTCGGGTCTTGGTTGCCGCCGCAAAGCAGTGTCGGCATGGTCGGCACATAACCACGTAAGTCATTGTCTTTTAATGCCTTACGTAGAGTGTTTTCAGGCATGGCCGCTGGCAGACCATCGCCGTTCTCTGCCCACAGCCCATCAGGATGTTTGTCGGTATCAGCGACATAGGCGGCACGAAAATCTGTCTTAATCAGATAGTCATTTTCATCATAACCACCCAAGATAGAAAACAGTTTGCCTTGCTCTAGCCCTGCCAGCCTAGGGTCACTAGGATTTTTTTGAAACAGCGCATTATTAGGCAACTTGCCCATCTCCACTAGCTGACCAAACGACAACGCATTTGGCAGCTGTGCATCCGCATATTTATCTAGGAATATGTCTGATTTTTTATTATAAATATTGCCATATTTTTCTTGTAGGCCACTGCCAAGTAATGGCGCAAACCTTGAGGCACCGATATTGACGTTACCTCTAAATATCTCATCACCAAACGCTGCTAGCGCATAAGGCCCCGAAGATGGCGCGATGGCTGTCACTGGTTTTTCTTGGGATTGTAGCAATCTGGCCGTTGCCATCGTGACATAGCCGCCTTGCGAGTAGCCAGCGATAAATAGCTTGCCGGAATCCGCAATATCACGGTAATTGACCGCATTGGCACGCTTTTGCCGTGCCATGATATCGCGCGCGCTGTCTAGGGCGTCGACCATGTCTGTCGACTGCTGCTGAGCCACAAGATAAGGATGATAATCCAGCGTGGAGTCATCATAGCCTGCATAATTGGGTGCGACAACGATATAGCCTTGTGCGGCAAAATTAGCAGCGATTAAGTTGGCTTCGCTTACCGCAGGATTTTGAATATTACCCACTTGCGCAAAGTCATAAGACTTGTCGGTGGTCGTACCATGGGCATATAATAGCAGCGGGCGCGCGCCTTGGCATTCAGGAGCATCGCCCGTTGGCAGCATCAAAGCTGCGGTAGCATTGGTATCTTCGTCTGCAGCACCCTTGGTATCATAGCTGACTTTTTCTATCGTGACGCCGCATTTGGCTGCGGGCGTTGCGGTATTACTCAGCCCAAAGCTGCTGTCTACTTGAGAGGCACTAAAGGAGTTGACAAATTCAGCAGTGGCTGATGAGACGATATCAACATCATTGTCAAAGTCATTGTCATCGCCGCAGCCGACCAGCCAAATACTACTGACGATGGCAGCTGATAAGACACTGCGCATCGCTATCGGTTTGTGAGTCGCTGCGCGGCCGCGCCGTGAGTGGGAAGTGATCATAATAGCTATCCTTAGCAGTCAAAAGCGGTAAAAAATTGTGAAAAAAAAGCGCCGTGCGTCCTTGGCAAGCAATGATACCTTTATACCGCAAACACTACCGAAAAGCTACCAGAAAACAGACACAATAGCGCATCACAAGCACCAGCCATACCCGCGTTGAGTATCGACAAGCCTGCTTAGCCTCTCATCCCGCAGCCGATGATACCAATCGCTTAAGCACACTCAACGCCCACAATCACCTTTTACCGATAATAATATGACAAATATGGCAAACGACAACGACCTCAGTCTCAGCGACATGCACGCATCTTCCAAAGTAAAAACCAAGACCACCACTAAGTTCACCACTAAAGCCTCCGCCCAACCAGCAACAGCCGCTCAAAGCCGCAGCGAGCGCACAGATCGCAGCTTTGATGCCATCGCCGATCATTTTGAAAAAAAAGTCTACGGCGGATTAAAGGGTGAGATTAGGCTGGCGGTACTACGCCGTGATATTTTTGAGTACAGCGCCCAGATGCGCCAGCGCCTTGGCCGGCCACTACGTGTACTGGATGTAGGCGCAGGTCTGGCACAAATCGCCATCGAGCTGGCCGCCCAAGGGCATACTGTGGTAATCAATGACATCTCCGCCAACATGCTTGCCAAAGCACAGGCTCATGCAGCGCAGACAGACACGCCTCTTGATATCACTTGGCATGTCTGCCCTTATCAGGAGCTGCCAGCAAAGCTAAGCACAGAAAAGTTAGATGCAGAAAAGTTTGATTTAATACTATGTCATGCGCTGCTTGAATGGCTAGCAGAGCCTGCCGGTGTGATGGACTTTTTTGATCAGTATTTGATGCCCAAAGGCGCGCTGTCACTGTGTTTTTATAACCCAGCGAGCTTTGATTATCGTAATTTAATCATGGGGAATTTTAATTTACTCGACAATAGCGACTATAAAGCAGATAACGTCAAGAGCCTAACGCCCAATCATCCAGTCGCAAAAGAAGAGGTCGAGACTTGGCTCGCCGCGCATCGTTATCACGTCATACGCAGCAGTGGTCTACGCGTGTTTCATGACTATGCCCCGCTCAAACGTGGCGGACACACTGACCCCGAGGCGGTGATACGTATGGAGCTACGCTATTCACAGCACGAGCCCTACAAATGGCTGGGACGCTACCTGCATATACTGGCAATACGGCAAGCCTAACCTACCTGCTCGCTTGCTCAGTCTTGCCGAATATCTGCAAACCGCTCTACGCCATCGTACTCTGACCATGTGGTGGCATTGACGTCCTTTTCATCGAAGACAACCACATGCTCGAGTATAGGCAAAATACCGATGTGTGAGCCTATCTCATGATTGTGGTGGCTGGCGACCAAAGACAATACCGTCTGACCATCATCCAACTGCAAACGGTATAGATAGTTTGCACCGCGAAACACGCGGCCAACCACCAATGCTGTCTGCGTACTGTCATCGTCATGAATGATGTCATCAGGGCGCACGAGCACCTTGATCGGTGTGCCATTTGGATAATCATACTCACAGTACTGCGGATAGCCAGCTTCGTCGTAGACTTCCATACGGCGATAGATATCACCTAGCGCTGTCTCGACGCGCCCTTCTTTGATGATGCCATCTATCATCGCGCCTTCACCGACAAACTCAGCGACAAACGGACTGACTGGCTCATGATATAGCTCACTTGGCGTCGCCCACTGTACCAGCTTACCTTGATGCATCACCCCAACTTTATCAGCAATAGCAAACGCTTCGTTTTGATCATGCGTGACCAGTATCGCAGTAGTGTTGGTGCGTTTGAGAATATCACGTACACTCATCGCCAGCGACTCACGCAGTACCACGTCTAGATTAGAGAACGGCTCATCAAGCAGCAACAGCTTAGGTTTTGGTGCCAGCGCTCTTGCAAGCGCCACACGCTGCTGCTGACCGCCTGATAGCTCATTTGGGCGTTTGTCCGCGTGCTCAGTCAAGTCAACCAAATTTAGCATCTCAGCCACGCGGGCTTTTTTGTCGGCGGTAGACCATTTGTTCAGGCCAAACGCGATGTTTTTTGCCACACTTAGGTGACCAAACAACGCATAGTCCTGAAACACCATACCCATGCCGCGCTTGGCTGGCGCAACGGCAAACGACTTGCGCGCGCGCTTATCTGTCAGGCGTTGATTGCTCAGATAAATACTACCACCGCGGCTTTGCTCTAGTCCTGCAATGGCACGTAAGGCCGTGGTTTTGCCACAGCCACTATACCCCAAAAAACACCCAATCTCGCCCTGCTGTAACGTCAACGACAGACCATCGACGACGATCGTATCGTCATAACCTACGATGAGATCTTGGACACTAAAATACGGCGACGCTGCGCTATCTGCTTGTTTTTCTTCGGAATCTGTGTTTTTAACTTTATGGTCTTGGCGGGCGTCTATCTTTTGCGGTGCCTCATCGGGTTTTGATGCATCTCGCTCGACAGCCGCATGCGCCAGATTATGGGCTTTGATAACTGAGGCGTTTTTTCGGTGCTCAAGACGCGTCTTGGCTTGTATAGACTTGGCCTTTAGACTGCTGGTATGGATAGATTTAGATTCTGATGGATCATGGGTTGAATCAGTGTACATAAAAGGTACCAGTTAGCGATAAAAAATAAAACCTTGGGCATGCTGCGCGCACACAGATGGGTGCTAAAAGCGACTAAAATCGTACTGTAGCAGGTTTAAAGGACTCAGGCCACACAAGTCATAGACCGCATGCTGATAAAGTGCATAAGTCATACTGTCTAAAACTGCTGTTAGCCTTGTTTGTCACTTTGGCGTAGCAATATCCATACTGGTAGCAGCCCAACCAGCACGATTAAGAGGCTTGGCAGCGCAGCTCGCCCCCACATGCCCTCGCTTGTCATCTCAAACACCCGCACCGCCAGCGTATCCCAGCCTTGCCGCCGCGTCATCAAAGTAATGGGCATCTCTTTCATCACCTCAACAAAACCCATGAGCAACGCTGTCAAAACCCCGGGGCTTAATACCGGCAGCATGACCTGTCGCCAGCGCTGATAAGCACTGTCACTGAGCAGTTTGGCCGCCGCTTCTTGATTGACCGTCAGGCGCTGCAACTGGCGATCGACAGGCTGAAAACTCACCGTCATAAAGCGCGTCGATAGAGCCAGCAGCATCACAATGACACTGCCTGATAATATCTGCTGCGAGGTGATACCAAAGGCAATCATCTGATTGTCAAGCCATGCAATGGGAATAAATATCCCCACCGCCAGCACCGTCCCTGGTACCACATAGCCTAGGTTTGCCAAGGTCGTCATCAGCTTGGTTGTTTTGTCAGGATACTGACGCTTGATCCACGCGATGACAATCGCCAAAAAAGCAATAAACATCGTGGTCATACTCGCAATCATCAGGCTATTGGTGACAAAATCGATATAACGAGCATCGAAGTCTTGACGAAAATTGGCCGCCGTCCAGTAGATAAGCTGCAAAAACGGTATCAAAAAAGCCAGCGCAAACACTAGCGTGCACAGCAGCGCCATACCCCACTTAGCAGGTTTGCTCGCCTCAAAACGATGACTGCTGCCTTGGGTGACAGCAGTGCCGCGCTTGGCCTGCCAATACTGCTCAAACAACACCACGACAAAGACCACACCGATCAATAACGCGGCAAGCTGCGCGGCCGTGGTCAAGCTAAAAAACCCAAACCACGCCTTGTAGATCGCGGTGGTAAAGGTATCGACATTGAACACCGACACCGCGCCAAAATCCGCCAAGGTCTCCATACTGGCCAACAATAAACCGCCGATAATCCACGGCAAGGCTTGCGGCAAGGCCAAACGAAAAAACACCCGTCGACGGCTTAGCCCCAGCATTTGACCAGCTTCAATAGCCCGCCGACCTTGAGATAAATTCGACGGCTTAGCCCCAGCATTTGACCAGCTTCAATAGCCCGCCGACCTTGAGATAAAAACGCTTGACGCGCCAGCAGATATACATAAGGATAAAACGCCATCGACAACACCAGCCCTGCGCCCCAGACATTTCGCACGGACGGAATCGCCATACTTATGCGCAAATCACGTAAGGCGGTCTGTAACGGCCCACTAAAATCCACAATACCGACGGTCACAAACGCCAAAACATAGGCAGGTATCGCCAACGGCAACATCAACGCCCACGAAAAAAACCGCTGGCCAGGAAAGCGGTACATACTGGTCACCCACGCCAAGGCAGTACCGACTGTCCCAGAAATAACGGTGACCATCATCAATAAAATAGCGGTGTTTTTGAGCACTTGTGGCAGCACATACTCACGCATGTGTGTCCAAATATCAGCGACAGGCTGCGTCCAAGACAACAGCACGATCAAAATTGGCACCAGCATAAACAACGAAATCAGTCCTAAGACTGATTTTGAAAGAATGCGCTTACGCAAAGTGTGGTCTTGATTGACTGCTGAATGCCCGTCACTCATATCACCATCGACGATATCGCTTTGACTTACAGACGCATCTGGCGTTGTGATCATATCATTATTACCGTGTCATACTTATAGAGTCCACAAAACAACAAATACCAATCCCAAAGAAATTTGAGATTGGCATCAGTCATCGAGATCTATTTATAACCCGCTTTATCCATCATCTGAATGGCTTGGGTTTGCAGCTCACCAAATTTTTGTACATTGATGTCGTCTTTTTTGAAGCTACCCCATGATCTTAGCATCTCAGACTCATCCACGCCTTCTTTGACCGGAAACTCCTTGTCCGAGCTGGCATAGATTCCTTGGGCTTCATCAGAGGACAACCATTCGATCAGCTTTAGCGTACCATCTGGATTGTCTGAGCCTGTGACCACACCGGCACCTGAGACGTTTACATGCGTACCAGTGGTGCCTTGATTGGCCCAAAATATTTTTACTGGGAAGTTTGGTTTTTCATCCAATATACGGCCGTAATAGTAGCTGTTGGCGATACCGACCTCACACTGACCCGCCGCGATCGCCTCTAGCATGCTGGTGTCATCACTGAACACATCTGTGGCTAAGTTATCTACCCAGCCGCGGATGATTTCTTCGGTTTTTTCTGCGCCCAAGTGCTCAATCATGCTAGCAACCAATGATTGGTTATAGACTTTCTTTGAGGTACGTAAGCATAGCTTGCCTTTCCATTTTGGATCAGCCAAATCTGCATAAGTTGACAGCTGATCGGCGCTGACCTTGCTTGGATCATAAAAGATCGTACGAGCACGTAGTGACAGTCCTGTCCACTGGCCTTTTGGGTCACGATATTTGGCAGGGACATTGTTTTCGAGTACCGTCGAAGCCACAGGCTGGAGCAGGCCTTGCTGCGCGGCTTGCCATAAGTTGCCCGCATCGACGGTCAATAGCATGTCAGCTGGCGTGTTTTGACCTTCTGCTTGCAAGCGCGCCATTAGCGGGCCTGTCTTGTCCGTTACCAGCTCAATTTTTACGCCTGTCTCTTCGGTATAACGATCAAGCAGCGGCTTGATCAGCTGCTCATTACGAGAAGAATAAATAGTAATGGTTTGCCCATCTGCACTTGTGGCATCATCGGTGGTCGCTTGCGGCGCAGTGCTCTCGCTGGCCGTAGTCTCGGCGCTCTCTTCTGTCGTTGAGGAATTACTACAACCCGCTAGTCCGAGCATCATGCCACAGACGACAACAGGTAAAGTAAGCTTAGAAGCAGAACGCGTAGCGCTGATGGTGTTCAATGACATGGCTTTCCCCATAATAGTGCTATAAAAAAGGTGAGATAGAATAGATAAGATGGCGACGATATAAAATGGTTATATTATCAATAACAACACTTGCTGCAGTGCAGAGCTCTGATACAAGACGTTAATAATCATGTCAGGCATGTCAGAATAGTCATGCCAGCTACTAGCAAGTTCCGTTACTGGCGATTGATAACCCCTAAATATATAGAAACAACATACTAATAGAAATGAGATTAATTATCAATACATTTGTTTGAGCGAGACTTAGCCCCCATCTCCGCTCATTTTTGCCGTATTTTTAGGCCGTGTCTTCCCAACACAAACATAGCAGTTAGAGCAACCACTGACCCAAAATGACATTGACCGCCGCCTCAGTACGTAAGATACGTGGACCAATGGTGACCGCCGTACAGCCTTGCTTGGCAAGTAAGTCAATCTCATAATCTATCCAGCCGCCCTCGCTACCGATACAGACCAAGCTCGGTAGCGGCAATGATGACGGCTGGACGTATTGGGCAAATGATTGCGCGCTGTACGGGTGCGCCACGATGGCACGGCAAGTGATCAAGTCCCCCAGCTCATCTTCGACAAACGGCTTAAAACGCTTGGCCAACGTGATGCGCGGCACGATGGTATCGACGCCTTGTTGTAGCCCTTCTAAGACAAACTCATCCAAACGATCAAGCATCGGGCTTTGCCAGTAGCTTTTTTGGGTGCGGTAGCTATTAATCAGGACGATATGTCGCACACCTAGCGCCGTCATATCCATGATTAGGCGGCGTAAGACCTTGGGCCGTGGCAGCGCCAACACCACCGTTAAATCAAGCTTTTTGGGCGGTGCGCAGCTCAGCTGTACATCGCATAGCTCGATTTTATCAGAGTGCATGCTTGCTATCTGCCCCGTACCAAGCTGGCCACCGAGCTGACCTATTTTTAGCTTATCTCCGGCAGTGGCGGCTAATACTTGAGTGACGTGCGTGATTTGCGCCGCGTCATCAATATAAGCAGTGTCTGCCGAAAAGTTGTCGCTGGGCAATAAGATACAGTTCATAAAGGCTCTTGATGCGACTGCTGGGCAATCACTTCTTCTATCATGGTCACTTGACGGGTCAGTACGGATTGTTGTTGTCTGGTCAGCCGCTCGCCTGCAAGCCCTGCCCGTTTGGCCAGTGCCAGATCACAAAGCCAAGCGGCTAACTGCTGGTAAATCAACGCGGTTTCCGCACGGATGTCGCCAGCAGTATGGGCGGCAGACGCGCATGCCTCGTCTGTGAGACTAGCTGGTGCCGCCGTGTCAGGAGAAGTATGCGCGTGAGAGGTCGTCACAGGACGATAAAAAGCATTGTATGGCTGATACAGCGCCCCAACCTCAGCGAGCTTGTCGACCACGCTTTGGCACGACTGCGTATAGCGCCCCATGATGACAGGCGTGGCCACACTTGCCGGCTCCACAGGATTGTGTCCGCCGATATCGACAAGCGAGCCACCGACCAATGCCACATTAGCAAGCTGATACCATATCATCAGCTCGCCCATACTATCTGCCACATACACTTGCGTGGCTGCCTCAATCGCCTCATCACGACTGCGCCGCGCCATCGTCAATGCCGACTTTTTGACGAGCTCGGCCACCTCATCAAAGCGCTCAGGATGTCTGGGCACGAGTACAAGCAGCGTATCGGTCAGTGCCGCCTGTGACAGCAATTGCTGCTGTAGTGACAGGGCGATCTCTTCTTCGCCGCTGTGAGTGCTGGCCGCCACCCAAATTGGACGACCGGTGACTCCAAATCGCTCGGCCAGACTCATCTGATCGCTGATGCTACCGTGCAGCGAATTGCTTTGCTCATCTATGCGCGGCTCACTGGCGCTGCTGTCCTGCTTTGGCGCATTGATGACCCATTTTAGCGAGCCTGCCACACGGATTTGGGCACTGCTGGCACCGAGCTGCCGAAAGCGCTTAGCAGATTCATTGTCTTGCGCGATGATTAAGGTAAGGTTTTTCATCATACTACGACTGACAGCAGCAATTTTTTGATAACTGGCAAAAGAAGACGCTGAGAGCCGGCCATTGACCAAAATACTGGGAATACGCTGTTCGGCCAATTTAGATAAGATATTTGCCCACAGCTCTGTCTCAACAAACAATGCCGCTATAGGCTGTACGTGTGCCAAAAACGTCTCAATCACGACAGGGCTATCGACCGGCACATAACTATGGCTCATCTGGCCTTGGGCAATCTCATCTGCAAAACGGCTGGCACCACGGGCAAAACCCGTCTGAGTGGTATTGGTCAACCATATTTGATAACCCGCTGCCAATAACGCCTCCAGTAGCGGCGCGACCGTATTGGTCTCACCCAATGAAACCGCATGACACCAGATGACGCCATGATGCGTCATATTATCGCTCACAGCTATAGGAGGCGAGGGATAATGCTTACCAAAGCGCTGCGCCACTTCTTGCTGATAGTTGTCGCGCTGGTGCGAGCGTCGCCATACTTGCAGTCGATACAATGGCTTTAGGACATTGATGGCGCATTGATAATAAAACGGCGGCTGATACACCGCATGATTAAGCCTTGATACTGAATCAGATCTCTGCGAAACGTGCTCAGATGGCGTAGGAGAAGATGACATAGCGTCGCCCAGATTGGTAATGAATCAGATTATATGGTCAATCCACTATAAAAGAATGACCGTTAAACGCGCTTGAAGTATTACACATACCGATACACTCGTATATGTCTGTACTTGGCTGCTATGAGTTTTTTGATTGAATCAATGATGACAAAACGGCAATAAAAAACGCGCCAATTCTACCTCAATTTGACACTGAACGACACGCCTTTAATCACTGCCCGCCATAAGTATAAGCAGTTCAAAATAAAGGGATACGTTAAGAATTGCGTTCTGCTGGTATAAATTTTTCTCGCTTGCTGTGCGCTTTGCACTCCAGAGGCTTCAAAAAATTCATCCCAGCAGTACTGTGTTCTTTTTAGATTGAAACGACTATATGTTAAACAATGATAAATATCAGTATCGCCACCATAACGACAGCGGCAAGCAGCAACTGATAGCGCTTGCTACTATGCTGCTCTTGTTTTTGGGTGGTGATCAGCGCTTGCGCTTGCTGCCACTGCTCGAGCACACTTGCCGCTTCTGCATGACCATTTTTTGCCGCTTGCTCGAGCCAATATTTACCATTGTCGATATCTTGCGCCACCCCCAGTCCTTGGTAGTACATCTTACTTAGCAAACGCTGACCACGGCTGTCGTTTTTGCTCGCCGCTTGTTTGACCCATTCAGCGCCCGCTGCCAGCGCCGCCTCTGTCTCGGCTGTGACGCCTTCGCCGAGCAGCTCATACATTGCCAAGCGTAGCATGGCAGCAGTATTACCCGCCTCTGCTGCGTTTTGTAATTTGAGTAGTGCTTGTTTTTTTACAGCCAAATGCTTTGGGGCAAATTTCACCTGCGCGCGCGGTGTGTTTTGCTTGGCGATATACTGCTCGAACTGCTCTAGAATGCGACTGGCTTGCTGATAGTCTGACTCGCCAGCGCTCTGCATGACCTCAATTTCCTTTAGCTCAGTCATTAGCTGAGTAAACAGCTCGGGCGTAGGCGCTAGTTTGGCGCTCGGTGCCAATGGTTCTGGGGGTGCTTGGGGTGATTGATGTTTTGAAGGCTGAGGTGCTGGTTGCTGAGTGCGCGGCGAGGCAGGTTCAGTTATCAGTGATGCGTCATGGGATAAGTTACTAATTGGCGTTTGTGCTTTATTGCGCGATACCTCACTGAAGGCAATTTGGCTATCTGCCGTGGGCACGGTACTGACGCGCGCGCCTGCTTTTGTGTCATCATCGATACTGACTTGGCGGTCTATGCTATCGATACCAGCAGCGCTATTGCGGCTGTCAGCATCCTTATTTGTAGTGATGCTGTCTTTGATAAAAGATGGTGCGGTATCGAGTGCATCAGTGCCATGAATGCTGAGCTTGTGTGCCGCAGGCAATCTGGCGCTCACCGCTTGATACAGTCCGCTTGACACCTGATCGCCTTGCACAGCAACAAAGGGGCGATCGATATGGCCAAACAGCCGCAGCCCGATAGGCTCTAACGCAAAAAACAACGGCGGCTTATCCGCTTCAGTCACCTCATTATCCTCACGATAGACGACCGCCATATGCTGATAAAAATCCTCACGAATGAGCGCAAGCTCAGGATAACGCTTGCCTAATTCAAACTGCCCGTACCAGTGCGGCGTCTGCTGCCAATGCTGCGCCAGCACGCGACCTGCATAAAACGCCAAAAAAACCATCAAATTGCGATAGTGCTCATCAACCAGCAGCATCTCTTCAGACCAGCGCTCTGTTTTGATCAGATCGCGGCGTATCTGAGACAGCAAGGTATCGACGCGCTGCAAGCTTGCCAGCGACTCATCCAGCATACAAGCGCGCAGCTGGCTTTCATAAGCCATACCGCCTGCGATAGGATGATTGGCCAAAAAATCCTGCCAATAACCAGCTGCCATATAATCAAGGGGCGTTACGGGCGATGCAGCCATAAACCAGCGTGTCCTTTATTTAAATATTCAAAAATTTAGGGCGTGTTGAACATTCGACCATGGCACTGACAGCGACTATTTTTTA
>NZ_JAPEHS010000031.1:0-29595 GCF_028823565.1 Psychrobacter sp. A3 | reverse complement strand
CCGCCTGCTGTCGTCGATGACGATAATGACGACTTGCGGCAAACCACGATCGATGATGAGCTCAATGACAGGCCGTTATCTAGCGACAGATCTGCCAGCCGTCTAGACAGCAATTCAAACAGCCATGTAGACGTCTCTGATAATGACAGCAAGCCTATCGGCACCGCGCCTCCTCAACCTACGTCAGATAGCACTCATCAGTCGCCCGATCCTACCGACACTCATATCGATATTGTCGAGTGCTTAAAACAATACTTTGAGCAAAAACAATGGCACTATGTCTACTATCGCCCAAGCAAAGGCAATCAGCGGCAGTCGCATCATTTGTCGCTAAAGATGCAACATAAGCAGCTAAGCTGTGGCTATTTGTTTCGCGTGCCAGCAGAAAACAAACTGCTGGCCGTATATGGCATATTGCCTTTTTTGATTCCAGAGAGTCACCAAAGTGCCGCGATGCTATTGATTACCCAAATCAACTATGACATGCTGATTGGCAATCTAGAGATGGATATCAACGATGGCGAGATACGCTATAAATATGCTATCGATGTCGAAGCCGTCGGTATCAATGACGATATCATCGAACATGTCTTACAAAGCGTCATCGCCATGACCACAGTCGCCCATGAGCTGTTTTATGATTTGATCAATCAGCAATATCCTGCCGAAGACATGCAAACGTTACTGACAGAGCTGCGTCAACAAGCAGATTCGCGCACCTTCTTTTTGCCAACTCAGTATGTTCAGTAATCTACTGATTCTGATGGCTATCCGCAGCTTTTACAATTCCTCACCAACCCCTTATTTTCAAAGCGTTTAAACTTATCTATCCTTAAAACACTTTTCAAAAAAGACATGCTTTAACACTATGCTAAAAATTGCCTATTCTGACGTGTTTCGTTATAGCGTGCCTGACAAGCACCGCTTCCCTATGCAAAAGTACATCATGATTCCTGAGCGCTTGCTTGAAGAAGGCACCATCACCCATGATAACTTTTTTGCGCCAAAACGTCTGACAGAAGAAGAAATCTTAACCACGCATACAGCGGACTACTGGCATAAGCTTAAAACCCAGACCTTGCCGCGCAAAGAAGCGCGACCTATCGGTTTTGAGATGACCGAAGCGTTAGTGGATCGGGGTCGTCATATCGCGCACGCCACTTATGAATGTGCATTATATGCCCAGCAGTATGGGGTGGCGATGAATGTCGCGGGCGGCACCCATCATGCGTTTGCCGATCATGGCGAGGGGTTTTGTGTGTTTAACGATGTGTGTATCGCCAGCAATTTATTATTAAGTCGCAGGCAGGCGCAGAAAATTTTAATCGTGGATTTGGACGTCCATCAAGGCAATGGTAATGCCAGCATTATGGCGGATGAGCCGCGTGTTTTTGTCTTTAGTATGCATGGCGCTAAGAACTATCCGTTTCGTAAAGAAATATCCGACTTAGATATTGAGCTGGACAACGATATGGGTGATGCAGAATATTTACAGATTTTGATGGAGACGCTGCCACGCCTAATTAGCGAGGTTGCACCAGATATGATTTTTTATCAGTCTGCGGTCGATGTGCTGGCGACCGATAAGCTGGGTAAACTTGGTCTCACGCGCGCAGGCTGCAAAGCGCGCGATGAATATGTGCTTGAGCAAGCAAAAGCCGCTAGCATTCCAGTTGCTATTGTCATGGGTGGTGGTTATTCAGAAGATATTGAAGATGTGGTCGAGGCGCACTGCAATACCTTTCGCATCGCCCAGCAGCTGTATTTTGGTGAAATAGCTGGTTAAGGTTCAGCGCATGTATGGTGGAGACAAAAGAGTAAAATAAGATTAGCGAGGGTTATATGGCAAAGATATTGATTATTATAGGGGCTGTACTGGTCATTGTCGGGGTTATTTGGCTGCTGTTTCCTAGCGCGTTTTCTTGGATAGGTAATCTGCCAGGCGATATTAAGCACACCTCAGGCAATACTCGGGTTTATTTTCCAGTGGTCACTATGGTAGTTATCAGTGTTATCGCGACCATCGTGTTAAATTTATTCAATCGCTAACCTGAAAAACACTCCCTATAGTCAACTTACTTTAAACCGAGTCAGTGCTACTGGGAGGTTGTTTGTGCAGCATCGAACGATAGCAGCACGCAAGCAAGATTTATATCAGTAGTCCGTAATAGTTGATGGTTTGATTCTGTTTATTACTGACCATACTAAAAAAACGCCATCACCCCCTGCCAGCCCACACGCAGCCCCAGTACGGAGAGAATCACTAAAATAAGCTGACGAAAGCGTGCTTGCGGCAAATAACGACGCAAGCGGATGCCAATCAACAACGTCGCAACCGACAATACACTAAATACCGCTATCAGCTGCCACTCACCACGGCCAAGCGCCATGATTGGCTCACGCAATACGATGATTTGAGCGATTTTACCTAAGAAATAACACATATTGCCGACTTTGGCGATGGTGTTTTTATCATTGCTGGCAGAGAGCAAATACATCATCAGGATGGTCGACATCGCGTTGGTCGCACCACCAATAACGCCTGCACTAAAACCTACGATAATCAGTACTGGCTTGGTATCAGGCAGACGGATTTGCTTACCAAGTAAGCTACTGACCACATAATAGCCAATGACCGCCGCCAGCAGTACTAAGATATACGCGCTATCGACCCACAGTAGTAGCTTTGCCCCCAAAATACTGCCAAGCAGACTGGTCAACGCCAGCAGCCAGTAGCGTCTGCCATAATAGATAAAGTTTTGCCAAATACTACGGCCACCGCCCGCCAGCCACGTCAGCGCGTTGAGCAGTAATGACGGAAAAATAATCAGCACAATGGCGTATGGCAGCGGGTACATACTCGCAAGCGCAGTGGTGGTGACCAAGGTGACGCCCAGCCCGCTAATACCATGCAGCAGTGATGCTAGCGCAAAGATAGCCATCAGTAATACGGTCTGGGTACTTATATCATCCATCATACCTACCACACCGCCTTAGCGCCCGATTTGACCCAACTGATCTGCATCACTATTCTGACATCACCATTTAGCTGTGCCTTGATAGCTGTGCCGTGATTGAGCTATGACTAAGCATCATACCGCTGCCAGAGGGTCTCACCGATAATACGGGTCAACTGCTCAGCGATTTTATCCTTGCTTGCTTTTTCTAACGTGACACTGTCGTGCTCATAACGCTCGGAAAAAAACACTTGCATGGCGTTATCATCACTGGCAAATCCAATATCCGCGCGAGACACATCATTGCAAGCAATCAAATCCAAGTCTTTGGAGACAAGCTTACCGCGTGCATAACGCTCGACATCTTGCGTTTCTGCTGCAAAACCCACGACAAACAGCTCAGGATGCGCAAGCGAGATAGTCGCTAAGATATCAGGGTTTTTTATCAAGTCTAGTGTCATCGACTCTTGGGTTTTTTTGATTTTTTGCGGCGCCGCGTCTCGGGTACGATAGTCAGCGACAGCCGCAGTGGCGATAAAGATATCAGCGACTCTAGGCTCGTCATCAGTGACATGGTCGTGCATATGAGTGTGACCACCTTCGTGCTCATGCGTCTCACCGCAGCCACAATCATCGTGATGTTCGTGCGAATGGTCATGAGAATGCTCAGAATGGTGTTCATGCTCCTCTTCGGGCATATACTGTAATGCCGTATGCGTACCTGCCACACACTGCTGAGCCGTCAGCAACATCTCTTCGGCAGACAGCACATCGATACGCGTGACACCCGTCGGCGTCGGTAAACCCACCTTGCCACCTGCTATCAAGACCACCTCGGCACCGGCGGCTACGCAAGCGCGCGCTAACGCAAAGCCCATCTTACCTGATGAATGATTGGACAAGTAGCGTACCGGATCGATCGCCTCGACCGTCGGCCCTGCAGTAATGACCACTCTTTTACCAGCCAATAGCTGCGGCGTGGTCTGCATGGCATTGAACAATAGCACCTCGGCCAACAGCGCCTCAGGCTCAGGTAAGCGGCCGGCTCCCACATCACCGCACGCTTGCTCACCGCTGGCCGGGGCAATGATTTGATAGTTCATATCGCGTAGGGTCTGCACATTGAGATTAACCGCAGGGTGTGCCCACATCTGCTGGTTCATCGCTGGCGCAACCAGCACCGGCGCGCTCGTCGCCAAACAGACTGTGGTGAGCAAATCGTCCGCCATACCCATCGCTAGGCGTGCCAAAGTATTGGCAGACGCAGGCGCGATGACGACCAAATCTGCCCATTTTGCCAGCTCGATATGCCCCATACCCGCCTCCGCTCGCTCATCGAGTAAAGAGATATGCACCTCGTTACCCGTCAGCGCCTGCAATGTCAGAGGCGTGATAAAGGCTTGCGCGCCGCTGGTCATGATGACGCGCACATCAAAGCCTGCTTTGACAAGCAAGCGAGCAAAAATAGCGGATTTATAAGCGGCGATACCGCCGGTGATAGCGAGCACGATATTGGACATAAGCATGGCATCAATAAAAAAGTGGAAAGATAAATTGCGCTTATAGTAACAATTATGAGATAAATTGGGTAAAAATTTACGTATTCCGCCCATTTATCGATACAGGCGTGTTTATCAAAATAGCACTTTTAGGAAATAATAATGGCAATCAAGGACTGGCACGAAGACGACCGACCGCGTGAGAGACTACTCAAAAACGGGGCAGCAAGCTTGTCTGACGCTGAGATTTTGGCGATATTTTTACGTACGGGTACTCAGTCACAGTCGGCAATCGAGCTGGCGCGGCATCTTATCGACCAATTCGGTAGCCTCGCTGAGCTGTTGGCCGCCCCGCAAGACACCGTCCTCGCCTGCCATGGCATCGGCCCTGCCAAGTACGCCCAGATACTGGCCTCGCTTGAGATGGGGACACGCTACTTGGACAGTCAGCTAAAAACAGGGCAAGCGCTTGGACGCTCGCAAGTGGTCAAAGACTATATCAGCACCCAGCTACGCGGCGAGCAACGCGAGGTCTTTGCCGTACTGTGCTTGGACAACGCACTCAATTTATTAAATTTTGAGATACTGTTTACAGGTGGTATCTCCTCTTGCTCTGTCTGTATCAAACACGTCCTACGCCATGCGCTGAGTCATGCAGCCAATCAGCTTATCATCGCCCACAATCATCCGCACACCGATGCGACCCCATCGACTGCCGACAATGTGCTTACCTATGAGCTAAAAAAAGCCTGCGACCTAATCGACTTATCATTGGTGGATCATATCATCGTGGGGCGCAACAACACGTTGTCTTATGCCGAAAACGGCTTTGCGCCTTTTTCTTAAATGATAAAAATATCGATAGTCATCCCATAATCGCCATACCTAGCGTCTTATGATACATATTTTCGACACAGCGTAGCACTTTCGCTATTGATAGTCATCGACAACTGTTTCATATTGATGGCTAACTGTGTCGTTCGTAGAGATTTGACTCTCAGTATTTTGAAACACGGCCATAAATAACACTTAAAAACCCACGTCAGAAAAACCATAACTATATGTATCTGACCTGCATTCACACATTTTTACGCTATTGTTTGGCGTTATAAAGGAGACAGTCATGGCAATTGGCTTATTTATTTTGGCAATATTCATTCAATTAGCCATGGTCTTGGCCATCTTTTTGATGTCCTTATCACGTGTCACAGGCAGTATCGTCGCCCTTGCCACCGTTATCATCACTGCTGTTATCAGCCCGTGGTCGCTTATTTTGGGTATTCCAATTGCGGTGTTGTGCTTGATACTGCTTATCTCGCCGCTGCGGCAGTCCCTGATCACCAAGCCGGTCTATAAGACGCTGGGCGGTGCGATGCCCAGCATGAGCGATACTGAGCGAGAAGCGCTGGATGCTGGCACCAGCTGGTGGGAAAAAGAGCTGTTTATGGGTGCGCCCAATTGGGACACTTTTGCCAAATATCCTTATCCAGAGCTGTCAGATGAAGAGCAAAGCTTCATCGATAACGAAGTAGAGACGCTGTGCGCCATGCTTGATGAATGGAAAATTCAGCATGAGGATAAAGAGCTTTCGGCTGAAGCATGGCGATTTATCAAGGACAATGGCTTTTTGGGTTTGATTATTCCAAAAGAATTTGGTGGCCGAGCGTTTAGCTCTTATGCCCAAAGTCGGGTGATGAGCAAAATCGCCTCACGCTCGCCGACAGCAGCAGTGAGCTGCATGGTGCCAAACTCACTCGGCCCAGGCGAGCTGCTTATGCATTATGGTACCGATGAGCAAAAACAGCGCTGGCTACCGGGACTGGCAAGCGGTGATGAAGTGCCTTGTTTTGGTTTGACAGGGCCTGAAGCAGGCTCTGACGCAGGCGCGATACCGGATACTGGTGTGGTGTGTTATGGCAGGCATGAAGGCGAGCACGTGCTCGGCCTACGGATGAATTTCTCAAAACGCTGGATTACTCTGGCTCCTATCGCGACAGTCGTGGGCTTAGCCTTTAAGATGCATGATCCAGAAGGCTTGCTTGGGGATGCTGAAAAGACCGACTACGGCATCACTTGTGCGCTGATTCCCGCCGATCACGAGGGCGTGGTCGTCGGGCCTCGTCACAACCCTATTGGCTCGCCCTTTATGAATGGTACGGTCGATGGCAAGGATGTCTTTATTCCGCTGGATTATATCATCGGCGGCGTCGAAAACGCGGGGCGCGGCTGGCGTATGCTGATGGAGTGCTTGGGCGTCGGCCGCGGCATCTCTTTGCCTGCTCTGTCCACGTCGGCCAGTGAGATGACCTATCTGTCTGTCGGTGCCTTTGCCAAAGTCCGCGAGCAGTTCAAAATCTCTGTCGGTAAATTTGAAGGAGTACAAGACGCCACCAGCCGTATGGCCAGTCATACCTATATGTTAGAGGCGTTTCGTCATCTCGTCACCTGTGGTCTCAACCAAGGGGGCACACCATCGGTCATGACGGCCATGGCAAAATACTACGCCACCGAAACCATGCGTGAAGTGGTAAATGACGGTATGGATGTGGTCGGTGGCCGTGCGGTACAGATGGGGCCACGCAACTTTTTGGCGACGCCTTATCAGGCAATCCCTGTCTCTATCACCGTTGAGGGTGCCAATATCTTGACGCGCTCACTGATGATATTTGGTCAAGGAGCGATGCGCTGCCATCCTTATCTGTTTGATGAGCTACAACTGCTACAAAGCGAGGACAAACATCACGCTATCCGCGAGTTTGATACTTTATTCTTTAAGCATTTGGGTTATACCTTTAACCGCGGGGCAAAAGCCTTTGTCGCAGGCTATGTCGGCGGCAGCAATCATGTGCCAAGCTTTGCCGATGCCTTTACACGCCCTTACTACAAGCACATTAACCGCTTGAGTGCGAGCTTTGCGCTGACCGCAGACATGGCATTAGGGCTACTGGCAGGAGATTTGAAGCGTAAAGAGATGCTCTCTGGCCGCCTAGCAGATATTCATAGTCATTTATTTATCGCGACGGCCATCTTGCAGTTTTATGAGAATGGCACCAAATCTGAAGCTGAGCGCTTGCATGCCGAAGTCGCTTTACAAAATAGCCTGTTCACCATCCAAGAAGCGTTTGAGTCATTTTTTGAAAACTTCCCAAATCGCTTTGCCGCAGCGTTGGTTGGATTTGTGACTTTCCCCAGTGGCCGCATCTTTACGCCGCCAAGCGACGAGCTAAAACGTCAGCTCGGCGATGCCTTTATGGAAGACTTTGAGGCCAATCCTTTTCGGGATTACCTCAAGACCATGGTCTATTACAATACCGACGAGGACGATGTGACAGGCCGTATGGAAAACGCCTATCAGACCTTGTTGGGTATCGAGCCGCTGTGGCAAAAATTTAAAAAGGCAGAGCACAAAGACAGCTTTGCCGGTCTGAGCTTTGAAGATCATGTGGTCTATGCCAGCCAAAACGAAGATATCACCGAAGAAGAAGCCGAAGTGCTTATTCAATACAATGCCATACGTTTTGACTCACTATTGACCGATGTCTTTGACAAGCATCTATCACAAGCGCAGCCACGCTTTAACCCTCATACGCTCGAAAATGCGGTCAATCAGTTGACTGACTATGCTGAGCGCAAACGTGCGGCGCAAGCTCAGAGTGACGCCGCGCCTTATAATGAGTCTGCTACCGACACAGTCACTGACACAGCAGCCAATAGCATAGCAGCGGGCGCAGCTCACAATGCCGTAGCGGCAGAAGGCTTGCAGGGCGCAGCAGATGAGCCAACAGGCGATGATAATCCCAACCATGGCTATGAGCCTGATGGTGAGGTTGAAATGGTCGCAGAGCAAGACTCTCAAAAAGAAAGACAGGCTCAGACTGACTTTGATGACTCTCATCCTGAGATTGAGGCCTTGGATGCACGTCACCGTGACGCCGCCTCGCACCTCAATGAGCGTATGGGCAACAATCATCGTAGCACAGCCTCAGAGCGCGCTGAGCCAGACAACGCTCAACTGCATGGCACTCAGCTAACGGACAATGCCGACCAGATAGATACTGACCATGCCAATACTGATGACATTAATCACGACGACGTCAATCAAAAAGACAGGGCGCAAAAAACGCAGTCTATCGACGAGCACTTAGACGAGCTGGGCGATAGTGAGCCATGGCAAGACAAACATCGCCACGAGGAAAGCAAAAACTAAGCGATGGACTATTTAGAAAGTGCCTCTTTAGAAAGCACTGTTTTAAAGCACTGTTTTAAAGCACTGTTGCTTATTAGCGCGTGACCTCATTTAGAGAGCTATCGATAGAATTAAGAATACGCCTAGCCTCTCATCTTGATAGACTTATGTCTTATAGTAAGGTAATTCTTACCAGTGGCCTGAGACTTAACCATTAATATATTATCTGTCATTTTTACAAAAGACTGCCGCGGTTAGGCAGTCTTTTTTTTGTCCAAGCGTTTTTGGTCATCGCATCCTTTTGAAGATGACATTTAACAAAAACGCGTTGGTGCTGGCTTAAATGTCGATATTTTAACGACGTTAGCCTAACGATTATGGTACTTTTGGCGATTTATAGCATCAGATCTGTTTTTTGCTAAGTGGTTATCTCAGCCAATTTTTTGACAAAAAAGCTTAAACCGCCTTTAATCAGTTATAGATTATTATTTAAGTGATAAAAAAATCTTGCAGTAACCTTAACAATTATTTTATATTGTCGAATAGCCTGACATGAAATGACAGACAAAATTTTGCAGCTGCAACACCATCAGGCGTAAGGATGACAATCATAAACGCATTGGTTTAGTAGCACCCTTGATACTGAATGTTGCGGATAAAAGGATAGAGTTTATGTGGAAAAATATGGGACTAACGGGCAAGATCATCGTTGCCATGGTGCTCGGTATCATACTGGGATTATTTATCAACTATTCAGGACTGAACGCTGAGGGCGGTTTTGTTAGTACATATATCACCAATGGGTTTTTGGCCATCATCGGCAAGCTATTCGTAAACTCCCTCAAAATGCTGGTCGTGCCTTTGGTACTTATCTCGCTGATTTGCGGGGTGTGCGGTATTGGTGATATTCGCTTGCTTGGGCGCATAGGTACCAAGACTTTCCTAATCTATATGATGACGACCGCGCTTGCCATTGCAACTGCTATCGGGCTTGGGTTTTTATTTGGTATCGGTAAAGGCATGGAGGTTGAGACAGAAGCGGCATTTGAAGCCAAGTCTGCGCCACCTCTACTCGATGTTTTTGCAAATATCGTTCCGTCAAACCCCATCAGTGCGATGGCAAATGGCGACATGCTGTCGATTATCTTCTTTGCTATCTTGATCGGTATCAGTATTTTGATGGTCGGCAAACCTGCCAAAGGGTTGGTACAAAGCTTGGAGCTGATTAATGAAGTCATCTTAAAGATGGTGACCATCATTATGAATCTTGCGCCTTATGGGGTTTTTGCGCTATTGACCAAAGCCATGGCGGAGCTGGGTTTAGATCTGATTTGGTCTTTGCTCGGTTATGTTGCGGTACTGATTGGCTCACTGGCTTTCCACTTTTTTATCACTATGATGATCGTGCTAAAGCTGTTTTCTGGTCTGTCTATTAAGACATTTTTGGCGAAAATGCGCGAAGTACAGATTTTTGCTTTTAGTACCTCAAGCTCGAACGCCACCATTCCGATCACGCTGCGTACCGTCACCAAGCGTATGGGTGTCAACAACTCAGTAGCCTCGTTTACCGTGCCTTTTGGGGCGACCATCAACATGGATGGTACGGCCATCATGCAAGGTACGGCGACCATCTTTATTGCCAATATTTATGGTATTGATTTGGGTTTGACCGAGTATCTAACGGTTATCTTGATGTCGGTGCTGGCCTCTATCGGTACCGCAGGCGTCCCTGGTGTGGGCTTGATCATGCTGTCTATGGTATTTGCTCAAGTCGGTCTGCCTATCGAAGGTATCGGTCTGATCTTGGGTGTGGATCGTATCCTCGATATGCTGCGTACGGCGGTCAACGTCGGCGGCGATGCAGCAGTGACAGCAATCGTGGCAAAATCTGAAGAAAAAATGGACGTCACTATCTACAACGATCCTGAGGCAGGCACCAAAGACGTCTTTGATGGTCACATCGATGAAGACAATGAGCGTGAGTTCTCTCAAGTGTTTAGTGATGGCATCATGGGTAGTGAATACGATGATATTGATCGTCGCCGCTAATCGATAAAGCGTTTATTTATTCATTTATAAAAACCTTAGTTCACTTTGAACTGAGGTTTTTTTATGGCTGCACTACCTATAGACAGGCTGTATCGATACTCAATAAATCACAGCTTGCGTTAGCCAATCACATACTTGGTAATCATGGCAAGGCAGACCAGCACGATGACAGGACGAATCAGCTTACTCCCCCCTTTGACCACCATATGCGAGCCAAAATACGCCCCTATCGTTTGTCCGACCATCATTGCCAGACCGACTGTCCACAACACATTACCGCCCAAAATAAAAAAAATCAGCGAGCCAATATTGGTCGATAAGTTCAAAACCTTAGCCGCGCCTGTTGCCTCGATGATCTGCCGACCACGTAGCGCCACATTACCCAGCGCAAAAAACATGCCCGTCCCTGGCCCGATATAGCCATCATAAAACCCAATCAATGGCGCCACAATTTTTTGCCACTTGCCCTCTGAGATACGCGGCGCCGCTTCCACCTCGCCAAGCTTGGGCGCAAACAAAGTATAAACCCCAATAGCGGCAATCAAAAACGGAATCAGCTTTTCGAGTAGATCCGGCGGCGACATCTGTACAGCGATGGTACCGATGACTGAGCCAATAAAAGCCCCGAAAATCGCCACCTTTATACTTTTAGGGTTGATGACGCCTTTTTTTATCATCGTAATCGAGGCCGCTAGCGCACCCGAGGCGGCTTGTAGCTTGTTGGTGCCAAGCGTGAGCACTGGCGGGATATTGGCAAGTAGCATGGCTGGTATGGTGAGTAGTCCACCGCCGCCTGCGATGGCATCGATAAAACCGGCTATTGCGGCCACCGCCGTAAGCATTAAGATGATCTCGATAGAGAGGGATAAGTCCATGACGCTGACCTGCAAAATTGATAAGAAAAATCAGCCTCGATATTGAGGCTGCCTGTACCGTTATCTATCAGCGGATACACTGACCTGCTGACGCATTTATACCCATAAGTGGCACTGTAGAGTGACGCTCATTATAAAGATAAAAACGTAAAAAAAAGCCAAAAACGTAAAAAAGTCTGCTAGATTTGTCTAAGGCCTGCCCTCGATTCAATCGATAGTCATCTAGATCGGCTAAAGATAGTGACGCGCGCTGGGTAGTCAGTAACGACTTATCACTATATTTACCAGTGTTATCATCGTTATAATATCGCTATTGTGGATATAGCAAGACGTGCTTATGACTTTGGTTTGATGTATTTTCTTGTCTATATGAATCAGAGTATGAGAAACTGTTGCTGTCTGTTTGTATGGCGCGCTAAGCGGCCGCATCGATATTTGAGGTTATTGAATTGTTTGGCAATTCGTTTTTAGTAATTTGTATTTAGGAAATGAGGGTAATATGGCAATACGAAGGATTAAGGCATTTTTTGAATTTGAGGCAGCAGGCGGCATCGTGTTAGCACTGGCTGCCATTGCTGCAATGATCATTGCCAACTCCCCTTTAAGCACATGGTATGAAGGCTTTATCCATGCCCCTGTTGCCATTCAAATCGGTGATTTTGCGATTGCCAAAGACGCCCATCATTGGATCAATGACGGCCTGATGGCGATTTTCTTTTTTTTGGTCGGTCTTGAGCTCAAACGCGAAGTGCTCATCGGTGAGCTGTCCAATGTCAAACAAATCATTTTGCCAGCGGGCGCGGCCATCGGCGGGATGATCATGCCCGCTGTAGTCTATCTGATCTTTAACTATAGCGAGCCTGAGTTTTGGAAAGGTTGGGCCATTCCTGCCGCCACAGATATCGCTTTTGCCCTCGGCATCTTAAGCCTACTTGGCAATCGCGTCCCAAACTCTCTCAAAGTATTTTTGGTATCGATTGCTATTTTTGATGATATCGGCGCGATTTTGATCATTGCCTTGTTTTATACCAGCGAACTATCCCTTGAGTCATTGGCCTTTGCAGGGCTATGCTTGCCGTTTTTGTATTTGCTAAACCGTCGCAACGTGACCAGTATCACCCCCTACCTGCTCATCGGCGTTATCATGTGGATAGCCGTCCTCAAGTCGGGTATCCATGCGACATTAGCGGGCGTGGTGTTGGCGTTGTTTATTCCTATGTTTGATCGCACTGACCCTGAGCACTCCCCTGTCGAAGAGCTAGAGCACGACCTACACAACACCGTGGCTTTTGGTATCTTGCCCCTATTTGCCTTTGCCAACTCAGGCATCTCGCTCAAAGGCGCAGGGTTTGCAGAGCTGTTTCACTCTGTACCGCTGGGGATTGCCGCCGGTCTATTTATCGGTAAGCAGTTGGGTGTCATGGCGATGTGCTGGTTGATCTTCAAGCTCGGTATCTCAACCATGCCAAAGGGCATGAATTATAAGCAAATTTATGGTGCTGCGTTGCTTTGCGGTGTAGGTTTTACCATGAGCTTATTTATCGGTGGCCTTGCTTTTGCAGGCGACACCACGTTATTTGATGAGCGTCTAGGCATCATCATGGGCTCTATCGTCTCTGGGGTTGCAGGTTACCTCATGCTCAAAGTCAGCCTAAAAGACAACGTCAGCGGCACCTCAGTCGATTTGACGCGGCCTCAGCCATAATCCATCATCAGAAAAAGGCGAGCTATTTTGCGGTTATTTAGCCAACACATAGCTCACCGCTTTCTTCTTTCAACCCTAACAGTAAAAACAATAACCGCAGGAAAACAGCATCGCAAGCCATGTTTGGATAAAGGCAGTAAGCGCAATGACACCTCGCCTCGTGACATCTAGATGCATACTAGGCGCAACTGATAGCAGCAGTCTTAGGAGATGACCATGCAGGGACTTATCAGACCTATATCGCTTAGTCTGCCTATACTTGGCAGTATGTTTTTACTATCATGCGCGACTCTCTCCAAACAACAATGCCTGATCGGTGATTGGCAAACGATAGGCTATAACGATGGCGTAGCAGGCTACTCCTCAGAGCGCCTCGCCTCACACAGCAAAGCCTGTGCCAAAGCGCATGTGACCCCTGATTATCTTGCGTGGGAGCACGGCCGCAAGCTTGGTCTGCAACAATACTGTACGAGCAACAATGCGTACAATGTCGGTCGCCGCGGGCGCAGGTTAAACAACGTCTGCCCTGCTGCTATGATAAACCACCTTCAACAGGCCAATCAGCACGGCCTAGCCTACTATCGTCTAGACAACCAGCTCGACACAGACAGACGCCTATTAGATGAGTATCAAACAGAGTTTGATCAGCTTGAGAGCGGCGCAATGCTAGACTTTGCCAACGAAAAAGACGCTCGCAAACGGCTGTTGTTTTTGGCCGATGAGCTTGGGTCGATTAAACGTCGCCTCGATGACACACAAAGGCAGCTTGATATGCTCAACCACACGTCTAAATATTAGGCCATCATAAAAAGCCTACTGATAAAGGCATTTGCTACCTATGGATCCAAACAATACAGCCCAGCCACAGCCAGCGCGCGCGTCCAAATCGAGCCAACCTACCTTTGCATCGTATCAGCGTCATGGGCGTACCACAGCGATTGATGATCATCATGACCTACAGGTCTTAAAGCGGATCAAGCGCTATTTGCTGCCCAAAGATTTTGTCATCTCGCAAGATTTATTAGAGGAGATGGTCGCAGGCTACGACATCGGCGACCCCCTGACAGATACGCTCGCGGCTGACGGCCTGCGTTTTGCCAAACACTTACAGCAGCTTATCCTTGATAACAAAACCGACAGTAAACTCGCAGCTCATCCGTCCTTTTGTGCACTGGCTGAGCAGTTTAGCGACCATCCTACTTGGTTTGATCCACAGCTTGCACAGACTGGGGCCGTTGCCTATCGGCGCTATCCGCTGATGCTGATTTGGCTACTACGAAATGTGGCATTGATGGCAGGTTATAGCATCCCTGCCCTATCGCTGCCACTGATCCAAACCGGCGCGTTGATGCACGATGCCCTGCCAAGACTCATGCGCACTTATGCTTATATTTTGGCTGTCTCTGAGCATCCATTATTGCCCAAAACAAGCACACGTATGCCGCGCACACGAGTGCCTATCGATAGCGTTTTGGCGATCGGCTCTGAGGGTTGGCGTCAGTCGATTCAGGTGCGGCAGATTCACACGCTCGTACGGCAAAACTTGCTCAGTGGCAAAAACAACGCGGCAAAAGGCGTCGCCACAGAGGCCGATCAGCATCGCAATCCCGATGGCAGCTGGAACACTGCTTATTGGGGTGTACCGATCAACCAAACGGATATGATTGCCACTCATCTGCAATTCTCGTTACTGATTATGCGCGGGCTACGGCTACTTGGCGCGCGTATCAGTAGCGAGGAGGCCGAGGGAATTTTGCATTTATGGAATCTTGCCAGTTACTGGATGGGTGTGGATTTAGAGCGCCTACCAAAGGATGAGGCCGCCTGCTGGGAGTGGCTTTACACTTACTTGTCCATTCAACAGCTAGACTTTGAGATGGGACAACCTTTAGCAAAAGCCCTACACGATCTGCCGCGGCAACTGATGGGCGAAGACAATCGCCGCGGGCGTTTTGTAGAGATGGTCAATGCCAGTGTGACACGTACTCTGGTCGGTGATGATATCGGAGACGGCTTAGCGCTACCAAAATCAAAGCTTCGGTTTGGTGTCTTATCCTCCGTGCCTATCTTGTTTGCGCTCGATACCGCCCGTCAGCACAACCAAACGGTAGCCACCAAACTAGAAGCCTTTCGCGCCAAGCGTCAAGACAATATGAACTGGTGGCTTAAGAAAAACGACGCCTATTATCAATGACGCAGCATCTGTCAGCTCAGCTCATTACAATCGGCTGTCTTGCACGCGGTAATACCATTCTAACTGCCGATCAAAAGCTGTCTCTAATAAGCTGGCAATGACGCGGCCTGTCAGCCCCCAGACCGTCTCGCCATCGACTTGCCAGCTGGGCGTAAGTATCGTTGCCACCTGATCTTGCATGGCATATTCTATCGCGTACTCAACGGTAGGCTGCGTGAGTAACGCCTCAAAATCTGCCCAAAAAATACGTGATATCTCACCGATCTCAGGTACCAGTACCAAATCAGGCGCGATCAAAGCCACGATTGGACGCACGCTCATGCCGCTTTTGGAGGTCTGAATGGGTAGCTGACCGATTAGCTGTACCTTGTTGGGCGGGAGAGCCGTCTCTTCACAGGCCTCACGTAGCGCTGTGACGACGTTATTACCATCCCCTATCTCGTATTTACCGCCAGCGCAAGATACCTCGCCTGCATGGCTATTCATGTGCGCGGCGCGGCGCGTCAAAAGCAGCTTGGGATGGCGCTCATGGGTGATGGCCACCAGTATCGAAGCATCGGCAATGGGCGTCTGGTATAGACTGTCTAAGACACGCGCGCTGCGAGAGCTTTGCTGCGCGGTATGCCGCGCTGAATCGGCCAACGCATTTAACGTCTCTTGCTGAACCCGCTCGGTCAGTTGCCTGAGTGTCGGATAGCGAATAAAAGGTGGTATAGCAACCGACTGCTCATCTAACTGCACAGTCTGGGAAGGGAGTAACATGATCTTGCCCTATGTTTTTATCAATATGTGGCGTGACTAGCTGTAGACTAGCGTACTCTTCACGCAGCTGCATGCTATTTGTGTGACTGTTCATTTGTCAGGAGGTATTCGTCATGAGGTGTTTGTCATGAACGTCTCAAATCGCATCGACAGACAGGCGCCGCGTATTGTCTTCTTAATTTTATAAGTCAACGTGTTTTATGAATTAGCGTGACCGCTTATGACAAACGGCGGTGATGGCTTGCCACGATGCCACAGGGCTTTGCTATCATTTACTGGACTATGATCCGCCAGCGATATGCAGCGTTACTGTTATCATGCTGCGCTACGAGCAAAATGTGTGCTATCTTAAGACGGTGCTTGCTTATTAGAATAACGTCTTGCAGCACCGCTTTACCGGTATCCTGATAGCACACACAAAAACCAACGTATGAAGGGCGGGCGCGTCTGACAATGACGGGGTGTTTTTGCCATTAGGAGTCCTGACTCTTTATCTCTTACGCTTACTACATTTATAAAGGCAGTTGATATGCGCTATTGTCTCCAATGCGGTCATCAAGCAGAACGAAAAATACCAGCCACGGATAATATGCCGCGTTTGGTATGCCCAAATTGCAACTATATTCACTACGAAAACCCAAAAGTCATCTGTGGGTCGCTGGTCGTACATAAAGACAGAGTGCTGCTATGCCGCCGCGCGATAGAGCCGCAATACGGTCTTTGGACAATACCGGCAGGCTTTATGGAAAACGGGGAAACCATGGCAGAGGGCGCCGCGCGTGAGAGCTACGAAGAAGCGGATGCGGTGGTGTTAAACCCTCATCTGTACTGTATCTATGATCTGCCAGACATCGGACAGATATACTCAATTTATTTGGCCGATCTCAAAGACGGTGCATATGGTGTCGGCTCTGAAAGCCTTGACTGTGCGCTGTTTAGCGAAGAAGACATCCCGTGGGATAGTCTCGCCTTTGAAGCCGTGCGCCGCACTTTACGAAGCTACTTTGCCGATCGACAGCAGTTTAGCCAATTGTCTGAGTTTCCTATTCATCAGGATATGATTGGCAAAGACTTGAGTATCAAACGTTTTTAAACGCCTTTAAACGTTGACTCAATCATCAGTCTTTTTACTAAAAACTATAAAAGCAGACAATAACCTAGTATTGTCTGCTTCATAAATGCTCACAGTGACAGATTGGTTTTTATCCAAAAAACACCATTAGCTCTTTATTTTGCAAACGTTAAAGCCGAGGTTTTTCACGGTTTCTTCTTTATCATAAGGCGCTAGTACTGCACGTACGTGCTGTTGCCCTTGCAGGTATTGCTTGGCCACGCGCTGTAGGTCCGCCACCGTCACATCCAATATGGCGGCGCGCATCTTACGTTGCCAGTCAGCATCGCGATGGTGCAAATCAGCAAAGCAGGCTTTGACCGCCTCGCCAGCTGGAGAGCCTGGCTTATCCATACCCGAGATGATACCTAAGATGGCTTCTTCTAGCTGCTCATCGGTCTGCGGCTCATTTAGTAACCACTCAATACTGGCCTCAAAATGCGCAAAGGTCTCAGCACACTGCGGGTCGCGGTAGCTAAAGAATTTAAAAGCCCACCGCCGCCGTAAGCACCGCCGCGCTCACGGATGGCGCTGTGCAAGTAGCCATTGCGCAGATACGGCGCTAATACCATCAAAGCAGCGGTATCAGGATGATCGGCCGCTGGCACACGATAAGCGCTGGCATTATGATAGACGTTGGTCGGTACCAGCCATGCCAAGTCCTCGGCATCGAGCGCGCTACTGCTCTCTCGTGCCTTGATGGTGTCTGTCTCGCCATTTAACGCTGCCGCAAGGTGCAGCTCGGCAAACTCACTTGGGATAGTGTCTTCGATAGTCGCATCAGAGGCACCCAATTGCGCAGCAAGCACTGGCGCTTGACTGTCTTTCCAGCTCTCGACAATTAAGTCGCTTAAGCGCTCGGTTTGCTCAGCTTCACAAATGATCACGGCATGCTTGGGCAAGCTGATCACACGCTGGTGCAAGTCCATCAGGCTGGTTGCCAATTTATCCCACTGCGTGTCATCATCACTGGCATGCGCCAAAAAGTCTTTTAGCGCGTTTAGTGCAGGCAAGCCACTACGCACATACTCAAGCTGCGCTTGACGGCTCATACCGCGGCTGGCGGTTTGCATGGCATAAGAATGCCCAGAGCTTGCCAAATTCGACTGCCAGCTCGCTTGACGCTGCTGCAAAATTTCTTTGATACGGTCATGCTCGCTAAAGACGCTATGCTCCATGACTTCTTTGAGCAAATCAATCGCTTCAGGCTTGCGGTTGAGCGCACGGGTCGCCACCACAAAATAACTGCTGATCGTTTGGCTATCATCGATACTGGTGCGCTGGCTGATACGCGCCGTCACGCCAGAAGAATGCGCCGCTTGCTTGGCCTGCATCTCATGAGCACTCATCGAGTCAGTACCCAGCTCTGATAGTAGGCTTAAATAAATCGGTAGCAATGGATGATTGATCACCTCGTTCACAGGAAAACTGCTGGTGTCCTGATTGCCGATGGCATCGGTCAACGGCACAATCACTTGATAATAATACAAGCCGTTGGTGCCCGCTTCATATTCAAACAGCGTACTGTCTTGCCCGCTTAGGCGCACTTGTTTTTGCGTGCCTTGCTTAAAGCTGATATCGGTCGGGACATCCTCCAGTCCGACTTTTGGCAATAGGCTTAAATCATCAGGCGCTGCTTGCCGCGCTGCCAAATCAAGGGCTTGCTGTTTTAAGATGGCTTTATCATCAGCGCTCAAGTCCATCGCGATGGTATCAAGACGGGTCTGCTCTGCTGCAGCAAGGCGCGCTGATTTTTCGCTATCTGGCGTCAGCGTCACGCGCACACGGTGCTGATTGTCGAGCAGATGGGTTTTGATAAGGTTTGGTAGCCACTGTGCGTCTTTTACTTGCTCACGCAGCCACTGCAAATGCTCATCCACTTCCCAGACGTCGATCGGGTTGCCATCATGAATAGCAGTGCTAAAGCCTTCGAGCATCAAATTTAAACCATAAGGGATACTATCGCCGCCGATATGGCGCTGATCGATCTCGATCTGATGCAAAATGGTCTCAATCGTATCATCATCGATCGGTTTACTGGCCACTTCAGTCAGTAAATCCATAATACCCTGCTCTACTGCCTCGGCATGCTCAGGGTTGGAGCCGCGTAGACCGGTATAAAATACCATCTCATAATGGCTGTCATCGAGTCCCAACAGCGGACTTGGCGCTTTGCCAAGCGGATGACTGTCGAGATACGCACGCAATGGCGAGCCAGCATGCTCGACCAACACGCCTTCTAATAGACGCAAGGCCAGACGCTGCTTGGGATCGGTGATTGATGGCAGCAGCCACGCCACCACATGATGGGTTTGGTCAGGGCCCGCCTCATCAGCCGTATAAGTATCGATAGCGCTGATTGGCGCAGGCAGACGCTGCTCTGGACGTGAGACGTGTTTTTTACCCGCTTCAAACTGGCTCAAAGCATCGTCATGGATTTTCGCTTGGGTCTCGGCGACCGGAATATTACCAAAGCTCATAATCACGCTGTTTGATGGATGGTAATGGCTTTGATGGAACTCAACGAGCTCGGTGTGGGTCAAATCAGGAATATCCGCAGGATCACCGCCCGAGTTATAATGATAAGTGGTCGTTGGGAATAAATGATGAGCGACCGTATGATAGAGCTGGTCGATCTCGCCGCTCATCGCGCCTTTCATCTCATTAAAGACAATACCTTTAAACTGCGGTTTGTCATTTTCGTCCAATTCTACGCGGATACCTTCTTGAGCAAAATCAAGCGGATGAATATTGGGGAAAAACGACGCATCAAGATACACCGCCAGCAAATTGAAGTAATCGTTTTTATTTTGTGTGGCATACGGATACGCTGTCCAGTCGGCCGCGGTCATGGCGTTCATAAAGGTGTTTAATGAGCGCTTAATCATCGAAAAAAACGGATCACGAACCGGAAACCTTGCCGAGCCGCAAAGTGCCACATGCTCCAAGATATGTGCCTCGCCCTTTGAGTCCATCGGCTGAGTACGAAAGCCAACCAAAAAGGCGTTTTCATCACTTGGGTGCGCCAAATGATAATGCATCGCGCCGGTTTTGACATGCTGACTGATCAGCACGTCCATTGACAACGCCTCGATATGGCGATGCTCAATCAACTCAAACGCTGGATGAAGCGTTAGATCGGCGATAAATGGCGTGTCAGTCATAGTGATCCTTATCAAATTATAATATATAGGGTGCCGTAGTAGATGGGGCTGCTGTTTTGATAAGTCAAGCGATCTGAGCGTTAATATTCTACGTCGCCCCTTCTCTTTATGAGTCGATTGACAGGTCGTTTTGTAAGTCGCTTGATCAATACAGTCTTATGGGCTGTCTGTTAAATGCTAAGTCACTTAGGGGGTTATCAAGATTGTCTATCTGGGAATATCCATAACAAAATAATGGATTTAACCCTTAACAAACACTACGTCTTAATAGGAGCTGATGATGGGCTATCAACATATTTTACTGGTCACCGACTTGTTGTCTGATGCAGATGCCGTCGCACTCAAGGCCAAACGTATCCTTGCATGCTCTCCTGAAGCGAGGCTGTCGGTATTGCATATCGTCGAGGACGACATGGTGCGCTTTGGCTTTGAGCTGGTGCCAGCCTCCAGCCTATCAGGCGATGTCGATGGCGAGCACTGGCAAGAAGCACGAGAAAAACTGGCGCAGTTTTTGGCGCGTAATGAGCTGCATGCGGTCAACTCTGAGGTGACATCTGCTATCTCGAACAGTAAGGGCATCGTCAATTATTGCCGCGACCATCACGTCGACTTGCTCATCATCGGCCGCCATGAGCGTCATGGTATCGCCGCATGGTTGGCCAAAGCGACGGCCGACAGTATCTTGCCAAATATTCCTTGCGACAGCTTGGTGGTCAAGCTCGACCAGCCCTTTGCAGAGTAATACGCGGCCTGCATCATCTGTGTGATGACGCTTGATGACGACTTAACAGCGCTCTGTAGTAGTGCTATAGTAAATACTATCTGACATGAGGAAGACGCTATGAGTTACGAACACATACTACTGGTCACCGACTTACTCTCTGATGCCGATATCGTCGCACAAAAGGCCAAACGTATCGTCGATAACCGCCCAGGTGCTAAACTATCCGTACTGCATATCGTCAAAGACACCATGGTTGGTTTTGGTTATGAGTTGGTCCCCGCCTCGAGCTTATACGATGAGATCGATGATGAGCGCTGCCAAGAAGCACGGGCAAAGCTGGCGCAGTTTTTGGCGCGTAATGAGCTAGATGCCGTCAACTCGCAAGTGACCACCGCCATCTCTAGCAGCGAAGGTATCGTCAATTATTGCCACAAACACGACGTCGATCTCTTGGTCATCGGTCGACACAAGCGCACAGGCATCGCCGCGTGGATCAGCGGTGCTACGGCGGACAATATCCTGCCCAACGTCCCATGCGACAGCTTGGTCGTAAGACTCGACAAACCCGTATCCAAGTAGCGCCAATAAAACGTTACTTAATGGTGCTCAAACAATAGCGCTCAAACCGTAACGCACAAATAGTCGCGCTCAAAACCTCAAACGCTAAAAAAGCGCGGTGTATCTACGACGCCGCGCTTTTTTTGTTTGCTCAATCGTCTTGTATCATATCTATAAAAGTCTGCCAAATCGGGCTTTGATGGCGGGCTTTGTGCCAGACCAACCACCACGTCCGTGACAGGTCGATACCTGCAACTTTTACTTGTACCAGCTTTCCTGCTGCCAGCTCCGCCTCGATGACATGCTGAGACAGACAACCAAGACCGATATCGGCACTGACCATATGCTTGATGGCCTCCGACTGCTGAATTGCCATAATCACCTCGGCCTCTGGCAGATGTTTGAGCAGCTGCTCATCGATGATCTGCCGCGTGCCCGACCCTGCCTCTCGCACCAGTAGCGGCAGTTTGGCCAACTGCGTAAGAGTCATATGATACAGACTTTCAGTCTCTTGATAGTCTGAAAGACCTGCCAGCCATCTGCTATCGCGTTTGGCAAATATCATCAAAGTATCTGTTCGCCATGCGCGCTGCTCGATGGTCTTAATATCTGTGGGGCGCGGCATGCCCTCTACCAACGCGATATCGATATTTAACTGCTCAACCTCCGCCACCACCTCTTGCGTATTGGCGATATACATATCGACACGAGCGTCTGGCAGCACCTGATACAGCTTGGCCAGCAGCGGCGGCAAGGCATAATTACCGATGGTGGTGCTGGCGCCAATATGAATCTGACCGGCTTGATACTTATGATAATGCTCCAGCGTCAACGACTGCTCTAAGATCGCTTGCGCTTGTATATAAATAGGATGGGCATTGGGGTGCTGGTTGAGCCTGCGTCCGACCCGCTCAAATAACGGCATCTGCAGACGTGCCTCCAGCTCACTCAGCGCACTACTGACGGCCGACTGCGAGAGATGCAGCGCTTCACTGGCGCGGCTGGTGCTGCCAGTTTGATAAATACTCACAAACACCGCCAGTTGCTTTAGGGTAATCTTCGGTAGCGTTTGCATGGCTTTTTTCATTGTCTCGCTTGCCTTATATCCGTCTGTAGATGTATGTCACACGACCTATATTTTTTAATACACAACAGATTTAACAATCTACCTTTTACTATAGTGAATTCAGTATAATAAAGACACAGTGGGACTGGGATAAATTTTTCGCAGCATCGAGCAGCGTAGGCACAGCACGCAAGGAAAAATTAGACCAGTTCCACCTTGATATATAATGTATCTGTTTTATTTAGAATCGACTATAAGCTTGTTTTAACAACGCCTTCGTCACTGCTGGCACCTCTGCTTTTAATAGAGGTGTTTTTCACGCCACCCTTACCTATATTTTCGATAGCTTCTATCTTACTAATCTGTTTTTATTATAAATTGGCTTACCTTATACTGTCTACTCATAAGCTTATGCTTATTTTGATTATAGCCATGAGGACGACGAGCCATGTATGCTTTTACACAGTCAATGAATCACTATTGCCCGCGCAACCGCCACTTAGCAGGGCTGGTGGTGGTGTTCTTTGGTAGTTTGCTGTGCTTGTGGTTGGATGCCAGCATCGATAGTTGGTCAAATGGCCGTATCGTTGGCCTCTCTCCGTTGACGCTGGCGATATTGCTTGGCATGGTACTGGGCAATACCGTCTACCCGCAGTTTGCGGAGCGCTTACAGGTGGGCGTGGCCTTTGCTAAGGGGCAAATATTGCGTCTGGCCATTATTTTTTATGGCTTTAAGCTGACCTTAACACAAGTTTCCAGTATCGGAATGCCAGCAATTATGACCGATGCTCTGGTCTTGACCTCGACGTTTTTATTGACTTACTGGCTCGGTACCAGATGGCTAAAGGTCGATAAGCAAACGACACTACTGATTGGCTCAGGGGCTAGCATTTGCGGGGCGGCGGCAGTCATCGCCGCAGAGCCCGTGGTCAAGGCCGAAGCGCACAAGGTGACGATCGCTGTGGCGACGGTAGTGGTATTTGGCACCATTGCCATGTTGCTTTATCCATTTTTATACCATCTTGGCTGGCTGCAGCCGTGGCTCGACGCTCAGCAATACGGTATTTATACCGGCTCCACCATTCATGAAGTGGCGCAAGTGGTAGTCGCGGGTAACGCGGTGAGCACCGAGGTCGGCAATACCGCGGTCGTCACCAAAATGATACGGGTCATGATGCTCGCGCCATTTTTGCTTATTTTATCATTTGCCTTGACCTCATCTGGTAGCGGTCAAGCTGACAAACCTTCCCTAATGAGCCGTGTGCGACAAGTGAATGTCCCTTGGTTTGCTTTTATCTTTATCTTGGTGGTGCTGTTGCACACTTGGATACCGATGTCCGATGGCTTTGAGCAAAGTATGGTAATGTTAGATGATGTGATGCTGACGATGGCGATGTTTGCGTTAGGCTTAACCACACATATGAGCGCTATCAAACAAGCTGGCGTCAAGCCGCTGATTTTAGGAGCAGTGATGTTTGCTTGGTTGCTGCTCGGCGGCGGAGTGATCAATATCGCTATCAGCTCATTTGGTTAACCTGCAGCTCATTTGCCTAAAACTAGAAAGGCCAACGATAGTGAAGTCGTTGGCCTTTTTTATTGCTCGTCTGTATAAGCGATGATAGCCATCATAGATGACAACTATCTATAATCCCATAACTTACGATCCTTAACTACAGACGAAAAAAAACGAACCCAAAGGCTCGTTTTTTTATCTTGCTCTATTTATCTATAAAAGACAAATTAGATAGCAACGATGTTGTGTGCTTGTGGGCCTTTTTGGCCTTGAGTTACAGTGAACTCAACTTCTTGGCCTTCAGCCAAAGTTTTGAAGCCTGAGCCTGAGATTTCGCTGTAATGAGCGAAAACGTCTGCGCCGTTTTCTGGAGCGATAAAACCAAAGCCTTTAGCTTCGTTGAACCACTTAACTGTACCTTTTTGAACGTCTGACATAGTCATAACCCTGATATTTAATTTATTTGTGGTCTAATAGACCGATAACGCTTGCAAATAGCTACTGAACGATAAATATTAAAACGAAGGATTATAACTAATACTACGAGGTAATGATTTGGTGCAGAACTGCTCTTAAGCTTGGATATATTATAGGGGGAACATCCTAGTATCGCAAGCCTTATCTCAGGTTTTATGTAACTGGACTTAACTATTGCCCTATATTGGCGACTTTATTTGGCATTTGGCAGACGAAACAAATAGACAGCCACCCCGCTACAGACCAGTGCTACCAGCCATGCCGCCCATGTCATATCAGCGGGCAGACGATAAAACAACATGGCAGTCGATATCGCCATCATGATGGTCGCAAGCCACTTAGCATAAAGCGGTACTGCATGATTTTCTTCCCAATCACGGACATATTTGCCAAAGTATTTGTGATTGATTAGCCAAAAATGAAAGCGCCGCGAGCTACGTGCCCAGCACCCTGCCGCCAGTAATATAAAAGGTGCAGTCGGCATCACGGGTAGCAAAATGCCGATGAGACCCAGCACAAAAAACAACCAGCCTAATATGACAAATGTCCAACGCACTGTCGGGCTGTGGTGCTGATTGGTCTTTGGGCGGTAGTAGAAGTGCTTTTTTTGGCTCATAAAGGATGTCGTTGGATAGTGTCAGATAATCAGGTTTTGGCCGGCAAATTTATGACAAAGACGGCGGCTTATAGAACTCACTAAGGATGCCGTATCAGGAGATATGCTACAAGACTATTTTTATGAGGGTTTTGCTATCAATCGGTATGTTTGGTTAGTGATTGGGTAAGTACCAATGACAAATACTGCGCCCTTCTATTAACACGTCGATTGAAAGCGCTTATAAAAAGCCGTCACAAATGAGAACTGTTATAAAGGGCGGTTAACGAGCGTCAGTCATCACCTTTCATTGTCATTCCTGATATGCTTGCATCACCGCTTACAAGTCGTCTATGATGATGCAGTAGCTATCGATAATAGCCATTCGCAGTACTGATTCATTAGCAGTACTGATCAAAAATAATGCATCACCACTCAATCTTGTCGGGGTGCTTTGCTTTTAACCTTGTAACGATTGTTAAAACCATCGCTGAGACACACCCGTGAACCTGAAGCAGTTAGCACTGACGTAGGAAACAAGCATGACAGACCCTAAGCAGTCTATAAATAAGAGAAACCTCTACCTGATTCGCTGATCTGATGGCATAGCTGACTTTGAGATTTTGCCTTTCTTGTTTTGCCTTTTTTGTTTTGTTTAAACAGCATCAGTCTGATTGTTTTCTATCATTAAAAAGGAAACAACCATGCAGTCAACCACCAAATTGACCCTTACCCTCGAATGGTTCTTAAACCCTGATCACCTGCCCTTTATCGCGGGTGTGACCACAAGCGCATATGAGCAGGCAGGGCTAGATATCACTATTATCGAGCCAGATGACCACTATGATGGCCTTGCTGAACTACAAAATCAAAGCATCGATCTGCATATAAATGAGCCGATTCATCTGTTTGAGCATTACGCGCCGAATCTGCGTGCGCTTGGCTGCTTTTTTGAGACCGATGGCGGCATATTGATGCAGCAGTCCAGTATGGATAAGCTCAAGAACAATCAACCGATTCGCATTTGTACCCCGGCGGCTGAAGAAAAAACCAATCGCATTGGCTTTGAGATATTAGCCCGCTATACCAAGAAAAACGGCTTTAGTATCAGTCGTGACAATGTGAGCTTTGTACAAAAAGACTTCTACCATATAAAAAACCTGCAAGAAGACCCAAGTCTCGATGGTGCATGGCTGTGCTTTTATAACTTTGAAGGCGTTGAAGCCACTCATGAAGGGCTAGACTTTACGTTTATCGATCAGCATCTGTCACCTTATCCGAATTTTTCGGCGTTAGAAATCCTCACGACGGATGAGATCTATAGCGCGAAAAAAGACGCGATAGATACCTTTATCCAAGTGACCAATCAAATGACAGAACACTGTAAAAGTAAGCCTAAGTCTGCGCGCCGTATGTATTATGACTATAGTCAAACCGACGCAGATACCTTGATGGATGCGATTATTGATAATACGCTAGGTAGATTGATCACACCAATCAAGCCTGATGCGAGTAAATGGCAAGCCCTACGCGAAATGCTGGCGGAGATTGATATCGTGACGTTGACTGATGAGCAGTATCAATCGCTGTGGGCGTTGTAGGCATTTTATAAGTTAAGATATTTTGAATAATAAAAAACCGCCATAGTGTTTGCTGTGGCGGTTTTTTAGATTCTGAATTAAATTAATATAAGAAGCTGATGTCCATCTCTATTGGGCTTTGGCGAGTGAACTTGAGCGTGATAGGTACGGTGTCATCAATAGCAAGGCTGCTTAAAGATGCGCGTTGTCCGACGGTGAGATGGTTCATGGTTTTCCTTACGCTAAAGTGTTATTCCTTCAAAGATAGTAGCTTAATTACTGGCAATAAAAAACTACGCCTAGTTTGAGCTGTGCGTGGTTTCTGTTAATATCCAACCAGTTATTATGCAGTAATCTAAAGTTACTCGGTACATTAATTATTGAGGATATTCTCTCTCTTCACCGTAAAAGCTTTAAGAAACATAGGTTCTCTAAGCTCCTTAAGTTTGTCGAAATTATTTATATCAGAATACATTTGAAAGTCATTTTTTGATATAAAAGCATATTTTTCAATTTGATCTTTCAACCAGTTGTCAGTTATTTCAACTAAACGTTTTTTCCCCTTACTAGCATTTTCACTTTTAGGTAAAAGTGCCAAATTGAAAAGGCTATGTACTATAACTTCTTTATTAGCTATGACAGAATTCCTGAACAAATCTTGTGGAATTATATGATCCACCTCAATCTTACATCTTGAATCAGGGCCTTGTATCTTAGAAAGCGCATAGAAATGATAAAGTAACGGATCCATCAAGGCACGAGTAATTTTATTACCATCAATAGTTTGGTTATCAAAAATCTCACCTAACAATTCTTGCCACTTCTCTTGTTTTACTGGTGTAAAAACATCACCCTTACTCTCAAAATTGCTGATATTGTTAGCTATTTTTGAGTCGCTAGAGCCTCGCCAAACTTGGTTTACATACTCATAGATAAGCGTATCAAATAAGATAAAACTATTTTTTTGGAACTGTCTCATTCTTGAGTCATTGCCTATGGGCTTGCCTTTTCTAACCCAATCTCTATATACCAAGATTGTGAAGTTGAGTGCTATAGCATCACTTAAATGATTAGTAAATTCAAACTTCCAAGATTCTAAATATTTAAAATAATCATAACTTAAAATAATCTTATGAAGATCATTGATTTCAGATATTAATGTCTCGAACTTTACATCCCATTTGATATCTCTATCTCTACCTAAACTATCAATATCTTCTTTTCTTACTCCACTTTTTAAAATTCCAGACAAGAGCTTAAAACCTAAAGTAATAGTTTTAGATAGGTCTGTGTGAGTTTCCGAGAATTTTTTGAAGAAAAATTGTGAGTAATCTAACCTTGATAGCAAGGTAGCTGGTAAATCCCATTTGACTATATCAGTATTAGGTACGTTTATCTGTTTATAGAGTTGTTCAACAGCTGCGACTTGAGATGAGTTAAGATTATCTATAACAATATTCCAACTTGGTTTAGCTGATAAAATCTCAACAGCGCTTAACTTAGTACCTTTAGAATTAATAATATTAAATATTTTCTGAGCATCAACAGAACTTAAGTTCTTAACTTCAATTAATCCTATCTTGGAGTTTAAATATATATTCGTAATCTTATCTAGAATATCGATTCTCTCTATTATCTTTTCCCAGTTTCGATCAATCTTAATATCAACTTGTTTCTTTATGTTGCCGTCATAAGAAAAACGTTGATTTAAAAAATCTTTAAAACTACCTTTATCCTTATAGTTGATCCCTTCATCACTACTATAACGTTGATACTCATTGAGAAAAGATTTGAGCCTTCTAGAGTTTAGATGTTCTTTACCGTTTTCTACAGTAGTATATGGTAATCTACCAATCTCTTTTGAAAAATCAAAAGGTCTAGTAAAACCACTAAATTTTCTATTTTTATTATGAGTCATTTTTATTATATGTAGTAATAACTCTAACCCTGTTTTCGCAGAATCGTAGACAGGTCCGTCATCCTTGTTACTTTCAACTTCAAAATCAAGATTACTGTCACTATCCGAAATGTTAATTTCTTCATCGATTTCATCATCTTCTAAATATTCGTTTATAGAGTCCCAAAATTTATCATCAACATCTTGCAGCTGATCACTTGTTTTTAAGCCAAGATATTTCCTTGCCCATAAATATACATTTTCAGGATCTTCATAAAACTTTTGCAGAGCATTCCTTCTTTGTCTACCATCTAGTAGCCACCTAGTTTTAACACCATCAACATCTTCAACATTTAATATACTGACACCCATAGGGTATTCTTTAAATATACTTATGACTAGTTCGAAGTTTTTCTTATCGTCCCAAGTTTGTTTTCTTTGAAATCTTGGTAATTGAATATTAGTATCTTCGATAAAATTCTTTAATGATTCTGGTCTTATTTCGTACATAATTAACCTTTATATATTTATGTAAGTGAAATCAATTTTTGCTGTCTTTTTATTTAGTAAAACGATAAGGTATAGTCCTGAAAAAATGTACACCTTTAACAAATCAAGGTTAGAAAACATCTTCAGTTGTTTATAAATACAACTATATAGTCGATACACTCTAAAAATGTCAT
>NZ_JAPEHS010000030.1:0-29727 GCF_028823565.1 Psychrobacter sp. A3 | reverse complement strand
TTAGCCATTTTTAGCCCATTTAGATGGCTATCGATTGAATTGAGGACACGCCCTATACACAAACAGGTGAGAATAAAAACAGTGGCGCAGCACTATGCCGCCTTATCGTGACAACGATACAGGCGACATCATAAAGCGACTGGTTCGTACACTCGCCACTGGCAAGTTAGCCATTAGCAAGTTAGCGAGGTTTTTTGTTTTTGGTGGTGAATTTTTTTGCCCGATTGCGCTCACGTTGGCGTAACTGCTGCGCTTTTGCTTTCGTCGGTGTGTCGCTTTTATTGGCATAGGGGTTGTCATTTTGTCGAAAGATGACATTCAGCGGTGTGCCTTCAAGCTTAAAGACTTGACGAAATTGGTTTTCGAGGTAACGCTGATAGCTCTTCGGTAGCGCACTGGTTTGGTTACCGTGAATGACGATGACCGGTGGGTTGTGACCACCGATATGCGCATAACGCAACTTGATACGGCGACCTGCGACGGTCGGTGGTGGGTTGGCTGTCACAGCGTCTTGCAATATCTGCGTCAAGCGATTGGTCGATACCTCAAACATAGATGACTGATAAGCACGCAAGATCGACGGGTATAAGTTGCCCACGCCGGTACCATGTAGCGCTGAGATCAGGTGCACTTTCACAAAAGGAATAAAGCTAAAGCGGCGATCCATCTCAAGCTTGATATAGTCTTTTTGGTCTTGGCTGAGGCCATCCCATTTGTTTATCGCGACCACCAGCGCCCGACCTGCATCGAGCGCATAGCCTATCATATGCAAGTCTTGATCGACGATGCCTTCTTGCGCATCGATGACAATCACCGTCACGTTGGAGTCTTCGATGGCTTGTAGGGTTTTGATAACGGAGAATTTTTCTACTTTTTCATCAATTTTGCCGCGGCGGCGCACGCCTGCGGTGTCGATGAGGACATAATCCTTACCATCCCGTTTATAAGGAATATAAATACTGTCGCGCGTGGTGCCTGGCATATCAAACACCACCACCCTATCTTCACCAAGCAAACGGTTGACCAAGGTAGATTTGCCGACGTTTGGACGACCGATAATGGCAAGTTTTAAGCCATCTGGTTCGACGACGTTTTCTTGCTCAGGCATATCAGCGGTCAGCACTTCTAGCAAGTTACCGACACCGCGGCCGTGGCTGGCGGCCATCGGATACGGCTCGCCCAAACCAAGCGCATAAAACTCCGCAGGCGCGGCATAATGGACGCCATCGACTTTGTTGGCGACCACATAGACAGGCTTGCCCAATGTATGCAAAAACTTACCAATCTCAGAATCAGCGCCAATCATCCCAGACCGCGCATCCACCACAAACACGATGATATCTGCCTCATGAATCGCTGTGTGCGATTGCTCAGACATATAATCATCGATATTGCCACTGCCATCATCTGCCTCACCAATACCACCCGTATCGACAACGATAAACGATTTGTTTTCGTAGGTAGCATCGCCGTACTGACGGTCACGCGTCAGCCCCGACATATCAGCAACCAATGCCTGCCGACTTTTTGTAAACTGGTTAAATAAGGTGGATTTACCGACGTTTGGACGACCAATTAAGGCGACCACAGGCTTGATACTCATGGGTTACTCTCAGTGAAAGGCACAATGGCAGACCGTACAGCGACTAAAATCATAGTCGCAAATATTGTTGTACGTGACCGCAAATTAATATAAATGATAAAACGACAGCAGATACAATCATCGACCCTATAACATCGACTCTATGACATAGACTCTATAGTAAGCAGGCCTACAGTGATGATTGTATCTCTCAGACACCATTTTATCGGATCTATCAAATGATGTCGTCTATATGGTAAACCTACCGCATACCGGTCGCATAGAGTACGCGAAAGCCTGCGTTTAAACAAGCAGTTTACAACCAAGCACAAAACGCTGACCTAGCAGGGTGAGTGATAATAGTAGTGATCGTGATATCAATCCGCAAGTCTAATGGCTGGCTGATAACAATATCACGACTCATCAGCTGCCGCGTGACACAGTCTATGATACTTAACGTATCAGCTGCCAGATAGCCACTTGACCTGAGGTGCTCTGCGTTAACAAACGACTTCCTTGTACTTGCAAGTTGGTCAACGCCCCCTTGGTCTGTACACGGCTGATGATTTGACCATTGGCAGGGTTAAACAAATGCACCACACCTTCTAAATCACCAACCGCGATATAGTTACCAATCATCACAGGGTTGGTCAAGTGACGATACGCCAGCTCATCGCTCTCCCAGAGCATCTCGCCATTGCTGCGATCATACGCAACCACTTTACCATCTAGGCTAGTGGCGATGACTTGCTGATTATTGACAGCAAGGGATTTGAGACTGGCAAGCTCATTGACAAATAGAACCTGACGCGAGTCCAAATCAATACCCAATAACTGACCACTATAGCTGATTGCAAACAGCTGGTTTTGATCAACAGTAGGCGTGCCATCGACATCGCTCATACGCTCAACTTCGCTGCTGCCCATACCGACACCGACGCGTCTCGACCACTGCGGCAAACCACTATCAACCGTCACCGCATGCAAACGGCCATCTGCGGTCGCCAGCAACGCGGTCTTGCTGTCTAGTAGGGTTGGCGCGGCGCTACCGCGTACACTGATGGCAGGCACTTGGGTGGCAAACTGCCATACGGACTGGCCGGTTTGTAGAGATAAGCCGTGCAAAAACCCATCATTCGCTGACAAAATCACGCGATTATTACTGACCAAAGCTGGCGTCAATACCGACCCTGATAGCTGCTGCTGCCAGCGTTTGGCACCCGTTGTACTATCAAACGCCATCACCTGACCGCCACGTGTGCTAATGATTGCTGTTTGGCTTAAGGCATCTACTGTCACGCCGCCGGTGATTTGGTCACCGACATTGACTGACCACAGACGCTCACCTGCATTATCAAACCCTATCAAGTCGCCACCGCGTGAGGCTGTGACCATTTGACCATTGGCATAGCCAACTTGCAGCGCCAAAGGATCTTTTTTACTGGCTTTTTTATTGCCAACATCTGCGCTAAAGACAGGCTGTAGCACAGTGACCGGCTCTGCAATTTGTACCAAATCGACAGGATCATTGACGACAGGCTTGATACCGCGATTACACCCAATCACTGCAGTGCTCATTACTGCCAGTACGGCCACATGCATGACTGTCTTTTTGATAATATTGGCTGTTGACATGTTGCTCGAGCGAATGGATTGAGTCATCATAGGTTCTCACTACAAAAATTATTATGGATTAGTGGATTGGGCGGTCAGTCTGTGGCTCATCCATCAATGATCTGCTCACAGTGTTGCCTGGTTTTAATTGTCTTGGTGACGGTTATAAATTTTTTTAAATAGATAACAGCCACTTATCAACTCTACTCTCACGATCAGCCCACTGGCCGCCAATCTAGCATATAGAATTCTGTTGGTACTGCCTAGGGTGCTGATAAAACATCAGCGCTATTATTCGTTAATAGCGCCTAATACAATACCACTACTGTGTAACTTCGGCCGATGCGCCCTCTAACACTGGTGGCGGCTCAGATATCGCAGGCTCTGGTACAGCAGGCTCTTGAATCAGACTGGCTTGCGACTCGATGGGCTCAGGCATTACTCCCAAGCTCTCCATCTTCAGTGCCAATACTGCACGCATTTCTTGACGCTCACGTAACAGCTCCCACGCATTATTGTAAGCGTTGATGGCCAAATCTTTATCGTTTTGTGCTAGATAGATATCGCCTAGCAACTCTTGTTGACTGGCTTCAAATGAGCTTGGCATGTCTTGTTTGGCTTCTGCCAGTGCGCCCTCAGTATCACCTGCTGCCAGTAGCGTGTTGGCATAACGTAGACGGGTGATGGCGCTTAGGCCAGCGTCGCCCAAGTCAATTGCCAATGCCTGCTTCAGGGTATCTGCCGCGGCGGTAAAATCATCACTATCCACTTGGTGACGGGCTTTTATCATCAGTGCTTGCCACGCATAGACTGACTCGCCGTGGGCGGCAACCAATGCATCGATATCTTTATCAAGTTGTGTGCGGCTTTGTGCCAGCGCTTCTTGCGCCTCAGCTTCCAAATCTGGGTTTTGCGCCGCCAGACTGATTTCTTCATTGAGCCGCTGGATATCCGCGTAGTCATCTGCTGCGACTGTATCAACGCGCGCATGGTTATTTTGCCAGTATGTCCAACCAAAATATGCGGCCAACGCCAACAAAATCGCAGTGACGATATAACTGCCATACTGCTTTAATACGTCCATTGAATTGTCTGGATTTGGCGAATTGGGTGTCAAAGCCATAAAGGGTTACCTAATAAAAGTGTTATAAAAATGCTGAGGCGAAAGCCGATATCAACTGATTAACCTATTAATTGATCGACTAATCGATCGACCCATTCATCACTGGCGCGAAAAATTGTCTGCATTCGATAGCCAGTCTTGCGAGACACTACGCTGCTCGCCTGTCTGCATGTCTTTGATACTCACCAAATTGTCATCGAGCTCTTGCTGAGCAATAATCACCGTGAGCGCAGCTCCTGATTTATCCGCCTTTTTCATTTGCGCTTTTAGGCTGGTGGCACTTGCCATCTTGACTCGGATATCTGGACGCTCATAACGTAGGTTTTGGGCATACTTGATACCTGCGCTATAGACTTCTGGATGAGCGACCACAAAGACATCGCAGGCCGAAACGTCTGCCATCGGCGCGACCGCCTCTAGTAACAACAATAAACGCTCAAGCCCCATAGCAAATCCAACGGCAGGCTCAGATTTGGCAGGTTTGCTGCCGTCGGCACCAACAGACTTTAGCTGGCCAACCAAACCATCATAACGACCACCTGCACAGACGGTGGCTTGGCTACCTAGCTTGTCTGTCACCCATTCAAAGACGGTCTTATTGTAATAATCCAGACCGCGTACCAGATGCGGATTGATCTCAAAATCGATACCAAGCGCGGTCAAGTATGTTTGCACTTGCTCAAAGTGCGCCATACTCTCCGTACCCAAAAACTCAGCCAGCTTTGGCGCATCATTCAATAACGCCTGCGTACTCGCCTCTTTGCTGTCTAAGATACGTAGCGGGTTGGTCGTCAGACGGCGCTTGCTATCCTCGTCAAGCTGATCTTGTTTGTCGGTTAGATAAGCGACTAAGGCCTCACGATAAGCATGGCGCTCGTCGATTTCACCCAAGCTGTTTAGTTGCAAGCGCATCTCGTCTTTGAGACCCAGCGCTTGCCACATCAGATGCGTCATCGCGATTAGCTCAGCATCGGCATCGGGCAGCGCACTACCGAAGCTTTCGACTCCTAATTGATGAAACTGACGATAGCGGCCTTTTTGCGGGCGCTCATAGCGAAACATGGGGCCGATGTACCATAGTTTGGGCGTATCACCGCGCAGTAGATTGTGCTCGATTACAGCCCTTACTGCTCCTGCGGTGCCCTCTGGGCGCAAGGTCAAAGGAGTGGGCGGCTCAGATTTATCGGCAAAGCTATACATCTCTTTTTCGACGATGTCGGTGGCCCCGCCAATAGCACGGGCAAACAAATCAGTCTGCTCAACGATAGGCAGGCGAATATGCTCATAACCGTACCTACCCAGCACATCCGCCAATATCGCCTCTAATTGTAGCCATTTTGCCGATTGGGTAGGCAAAATATCATTAAACCCTTTGATAGCTTTGATCATGGTACGGTCATATCCTTACAATTATCACAAGTTCTTTTTTATATAGTTAACCTAAAAACAGCGACAGCACTACTGGTATCCGTTAGCGCTACTAGTATTTATTTAACGCGAATAATCTCATTTTCGCGCTTTTTTGCCAAGTCTTCAGCATGGGCGCGCACCATACTTTCAATCTCATCGACTAGGTTTTCGGTATTGATCAAATGGCTTTTTTCGCCCATACGGTAGACCAATGACTTTGGCGCAGCACCGACGATACCGATATCGGCTTCTTTGGCCTCCCCTGGGCCATTTACTTTACAGCCAATCACTGACAGATCCATCGGCTCACGAATATCCTCGAGACGCGACTCTAACATTGTCATCACTTTGATCACATCAAACTCTTGGCGCGAGCAGCTAGGACAAGCGATAAAATTGACGCCGTTTGAGCGGATATTTAGCGATTTTAAAATATCAAAGCCGATTTTGATTTCTTCTTCAGGCTCTGCCGCAAGGGAGATACGAATGGTATCGCCGATACCGTCTAGGAGTAGCCCCCCTAATGCAATGGCAGATTTGACCGCGCCGGTGCGATAGACACCAGCTTCGGTCACGCCCAGATGTAGCGGGTTGTCAATTTGGGCTGAGAGCAGACGATACGCCTCTAATGTCAAAAACACATTACTGGCTTTGACTGAGACTTTATACTGATCAAAATTGAGGCGCTCCAAAATATCGATATGGCGCATCGCGGACTCTAGCATCGCCTCACCCGTCGGCTCTTTATATTTTCGCTGGATGTCTTTTTCTAGCGAGCCTGCGTTGACACCGATACGAATCGGGATATTGTGATGCTTGGCGCAGGCAACCACCTCACGTACTTTGGCATCACTACCGATATTACCTGGGTTGATACGCAAACAATCAGCGCCTGCTTCGGCCACTGCCAAAGCAATCTTATGATCAAAATGCACATCGGCGATGAGCGGCACGCTGACCTGTTTACGGATTTCAGCAAAGGCGTTGACCGTATCCATCGTCGGGGTCGAGACGCGCATCAGATCAGCGCCTGCTTCTACGCAGCGCTCGATTTGTGCGACCGTCGCGGCCACATCACAAGTCTCGGTATTGGTCATGCTTTGCACACTAATCGGTGCATCACCCCCAATCGCGACATCACCGACATATATTTTTTTGGTAAAACGACGGTTAATAGGCGCTGACGTTGACATAGACAAACCCTTTGGTTAAAACAAAAAAATAAAAACAAACCCTGACAATGATACCTAACGATGCGGCACTATGCTTTTGCCCACTTATGGCGCAAGCTCAAAACTGGCTTGCTTATCAGTGGCATATGCCTCTAATGCCACTGCCTCTTGGTTGAGCATTAAGCTGACATTATCGATATTATCGATCTGTACATTAAACGGCGGTATGCCAGATAGTTTATAGCTACCCGTGCTTTGAGCGCCGTTCATCAGATTGCTCCCTGACGCATCAGTAATCACCACCACCGCCTCGTCGCTCAACATCACCTCTAACGTCGCGGTGCTGCTCGCCGCGCCTATGTTAAGCGCAGAGCCTGCGGCACCCACGCCTGTCTCGCTATCGATAGCAGCGCCTTGAGCCTGCTCGAGTGCCGAGATGTCTTCGACAGCGTTGGTCGGTGCTTGGGTATTTTCTTTGCTGGCATTACTGACCATGCGGAATAAAAAAATCGCTAAGATAATAACGCCAATGACCGCGATAATCAGTAACGGATTGAAACGAATGCGGTTATGAGTGTCTCGCTGCAAGGTGCCCATCGGGCGCAGCGGTGTATCAATGTTGTTGACTGAATATGGTTTTAGCTCATTGGGATAGGCGGCATCAAAGCTACTGGCGATCTTTACAGGGTCTAACCCCAAAAACTTGGCATAGTTGATAGCAAAACCACGAGCAAACGCGGCTTGCGGCAAATCTGCAAAATTCTCATCTTCTAAGGCTTTTAGGTGACGCTTTAAGATAAATAGCTCGGCGGCGGCCTCTTCTAGACTGACTTGCTTTGTTTTGCGGGCTTGCTGCAACATGGCACCAAATGATCCCTGAGTATTTGATTGAGTGTTTGATGATGGGGTGGTCATTTCCATGGTGCCTCTGGATTGTTAAGCCAAGTCTTCAGTTGTTTTGCTTCATCACTTAGTGGATAAGCGGATAAAAGCTGCTGTGCCAATTGCTGGCGTGTGGTTATGTTGTTTTGAGCCGCCGCAAGTTTGATGCCTTGTAATAGCAAACGCGGGCTGATACCTTGCCCTTGTACCAAGATCAGTGTCTCGTCATAAAGTTTTTGTGCTTGGGCCACCCGCTGCTGCTCAAGCAATAAATCTACCAATTCGATATGGGCGATGATGCTATTGCGGTTGCCATCTAGCGCGCGCAAAAACGCTTTGGCCGCAGCAGCACGGTCGCCCATCTGTAGGTAGGTTCGGCCTAGGTTTTCCAGCGCGCCGATACGACCTTCGTAGCCAAGCGCTGCCCCTGCAATCTCAAACTGCTCAGCCGCCTCTTTATAGCGTTTCATCTGCGACAAATACACGCCATAGTTATTGTGAGCTTGCTCAAAGTCTTTATCAAGCGCGATGGCTTTTTTAAAGTACTGATCGGCTTTTTGCAGATTAATACGGCTGCCCTCTTGCTGCAGCAAAACGCCCATCATATCATAGGCTGGCGCGTAACGGCTATCGGCAGCGAAGGCTTTTTCAAGCTGGCGTTGGGCGGTATCAAGCTCGTTTTTGCGGATATATTGCGCGGCAAGCGAGGTACGTACGCGCGCAATTTCTTGTTGATCCAAGTTGCGATCATTGCTCGGCCGCGTCGACGTCTGATAAGGGGTATCCCCCAATAAATCATCGGTTGGCGTGCTTTGACACCCCGTCAAAAACAGCCCCACCATCGCCATACCAAGCAGTAGCCGTTTGGACGTCACTGTCGTCTGTGCCATTACTGGCAACGTGGCTGTCATCCATGGTTTGTCAGTCAAAAAACACACGCTTTGATACTTATTTTGACAAGAATTTTTAGAAGTCATCATAGCCGCCATCATAAAACTGGATTCAATGCGTTCGATAATCGAAGCATCAGTTTAATAGATTTAGACCCCATAAGTACAATTTAGTTGTGATTAATTGTATGATGAATCACAACTCAGCGTTTTCACGCGCTTTGATGCTTTGCTGCCATGCCGCTGAACGACGAGTGCGGTCGGCGACCTGCCCGACCAGCTGGCCGCAAGCCGCATCGATATCGTCGCCGCGCGTTTGACGAATGGTACACACAAACCCAGCTTCACTTAAGATATTGCTAAACGCATGGATGCGGTTGTTGCTTGATTTGTCATATGGTGCATGCGGAAACGGATTAAACGGTATCAAATTAATCTTACTTGGTAGACCATCCAACAACGCCACCAACTGCCGCGCATGCTCATCGCTGTCATTGACGCCATCAAGCATGACATACTCAATGGTGACGTGTTTTTTGTGGCGTGGATTGACATCATACACGTAGTTTTTTGCCGCGGCGATCAGCTCACTTAACGGGTATTTCTTATTGATAGGCACCAGCTCATCACGCAGCTCATCATTGGGCGCGTGCAAGGATATCGCCAAAGCCACATCGAGATCTTGTGCCAGCTGATACATCTTGGGTACCACGCCTGAGGTCGACAATGTCACACGGCGCTTTGAGAGGCCATAAGCATGGTCGCTGAGCATAATCTCCATCGAGCCGATTACAGGCTTGTAGTTTAATAAAGGCTCACCCATACCCATCATCACTACGTTGGTGACATGGTTTTCCCAAGCGCTATGATCGACAGCCTCTAAGCTGTCATTATCATCGCTCATGTAGGAAGCATTGGCCACCCACAGCTGCCCGATGATCTCAGCCGCCGTCAGATCGCGCTCAAAACCCTGCTTACCGGTACTACAAAAACTACAGTCGAGCGCGCAGCCGACTTGCGAAGAGATACACAAAGTTTTGCGGCCATTCGATTTATTATCATCCGCCGGAATCAATACCGTCTCCACCAGCGAGCCGCCCGTCACTTCAAACACCCATTTACGTGTACCATCATCACTGTACTGACGATGAATAACCTTAGGCGGAGTCACGCAGGCATTCAGCGACAATTTATCGCGCAGTGACTTGCTCAGATTGGTCATCTGCTCAAAATCTGTCACCCCGTGCTGATATATCCATTTAATCACCTGCGTCGCGCGAAATGGCTTTTCGCCGAGGCTTTTAAAATAGTCAGCCAATTGTGCTTGGGTCATCCCCAAAAGATTGGTCTTGGCCTGCGCTTCATCGACCAGCTTGATGCTGGCTTTGGAGGTGGCAGGGACATGCTGGATCGGGGATTGAACAGTGGACATAATAGGTAACCTTTTTGCATCAGCTAAATTAAGCGTGGCAATTGTTGATATAAGCGATGAGTGTTGCTCTCCATACGCCTTATGGCAAATATGGCCATTAGCAATCCATTATGAGCGCAGCGTCTCTTGTACTTATGCCAATCATACATAGCGACAAGCACAAAAAATGAGTAGCTATACTGATAAAGGATTGATAATGCTAGATAAAGACAATAATGAGGCAAATAATAAAAAATTTCAATAACACAAAGACGGCGAAAAAACAGACAAACCAAAATAGCTAAAACGGCTTATACCCATCAGATATAAGCCGTCTTGCGACACAAATTATTCATAACCAACCTCTCGGCTGCTATCAATAACTGGCTGCTCTTAGCGCGTACGTGCACATACTTCATCATCGTTAAAGAAGTAGCTGATTTCACGTGCTGCTGACTCAGCTGAATCTGAACCATGAACCGCGTTTTCGTCGATGCTGCTAGCAAAGTCAGCACGGATAGTGCCTTCGGCAGCGTCGGCTGGGTTGGTTGCGCCCATGATTTCACGGTGCTTAGCAATGGCGTTTTCGCCTTCTAATACAGAAACAACGACAGGGCCTGAAGTCATGAATGAGACCAAAGCATTATAAAATGGACGCTCGGCATGCTCAGCGTAAAAACCGCCTGCTTTTTTGTCATCAAGATGCAACATTTTTGCAGCAACGATTTTTAAACCCGCTTCAAAACCGCCTGCTTTTTTGTCATCAAGATGCAACATTTTTGCAGCAACGATTTTTAAACCCGCTTCTTCAAAACGGCTATAAATAGCGCCGATGTGGTTGCCAGCGACTGCATCAGGCTTGATGATAGATAAAGTACGTTCGTTAGCCATAAAAAAACTCCTAATAGGGGGTCAGTTTGGTAAAAGTAAAGGGGTAAATGCTTTGTTTTAACGTTGGCCGCCATGTCGACGAAGCGGATAACTCATGATTTATCGATAGCAAAACACGAGCGTCAACATAGGATTGTTGCCTATTATAATGATTGAGGCTATAAATGATAGGATTAATTTATGACCGCACCTTGCATAAAAGTAAATTTATGATCCGCTAATTGTTAATACGGTCATCATATTGACCAAAAAGAACCCCAATGCTCAGCACTGGGGTTTGTTTAATTGATACTACTTGATGAATACTACTTGATGAATACTACTTGATGAATACTACTTGATTAATACTACAAGCCAGTTAGTGCTTATAGCACCAAGACTTATAGTAAGCACTAAGCATCATACGGGTCACGAAGTACGATGGTCTCTTCGCGGTCAGGGCCGGTTGAGATGATATCTACTGGGCAGCCAATCAATGCTTCGATACGTTTGATGTATTTTTTGGCGTTTTCTGGTAGGTCGTCATAGTTGGTAATACCAACGGTAGACTCGCTCCAACCTTCCATCGTTTCGTACTTCGGTGTGACAGACTCATAAAACTCTGCGTCGTGCGCGCCAGCACATTCTGTCTCAGGGAGGTTGTAACCCACACCGATTAGCAATTCTTCAAGACCGTCTAAGACGTCAAGCTTGGTCAAGCAGATACCTGACATAGAGTTCAATACCACCGCACGGCGTAATGCCTCGGCATCAAACCAGCCGCAGCGACGCGCGCGGCCAGTGGTCGCGCCAAACTCATGGCCGACTTTGGCTAAGTGGGCACCCACATCATCAAACAATTCTGTTGGGAATGGGCCACTACCGACACGCGTGGTGTAGGCTTTGGTAATACCAAGTACATAGTCTAGGTACAATGGGCCGATACCCGTACCAGTCGATACGCCGCCTGCTGTAACGCTTGAGCTGGTGACAAACGGATAGGTACCGTGGTCGATATCAAGTAGCGTGCCTTGTGCACCCTCAAACATTAGGTTTTTGCCAGCGAGACGCAATTGGTTGAGGTCTTCGGTCACATCAGTAACCATGCCTTTGATCTCTTCGCGCCACTCTTGGCACAGCTTAAAGGTCTCATCAAAATCGATGGCATCGACTTTATAATACTGTGTCAGTTGGAAGTTGTGATACTCGATTAGGTTACGTAGTTTTTCTTCTAAATCATCACGGAACAAGTCAGCAAGCTTGATGGCACGGCGCGCCACTTTGTCCTCATACGCAGGACCGATGCCGCGACCTGTGGTACCGATTTTGCCTGTACCGCGTTTGGCTTCGCGTGCTTGGTCAAGTGCCACGTGATATGGCATGATGAGTGGGCAGTTTGGCGAGATACGTAGACGCTCGCGTACTGGTACGTTGTTGGCTTCTAGATCTTTTATCTCTTTTAGTAAGGCATCTGGCGCTAATACCACACCGTTACCGATGAAGCAGGTGACGCCTTCGCGCAAGATACCAGATGGGATCAAATGTAGGACGGTGGTTTTGCCATCGACGACCAGTGTGTGCCCAGCGTTGTGACCGCCTTGAAAACGAGCAACGGCTGAGGCTTTTTCGGTAAGTAAATCAACGATTTTACCCTTACCTTCATCGCCCCATTGGCTACCCAAAACTACGACATTCTTACCCATGATCAATCCTTACCTTTATGTATTGAGGTGTGTGCAATAACGGTTGCAAAACTAACGTGATGTTAGCAGTGTTTGATGCTTGTGCTCAGCGCGCTTATCATTGCCGCGCCAAACCAAGTATGTTTTATCTTAAAGTCTTTATCCAAACGGAGATGCCACTGTAACTATACCTATAAGTCAGCCAAACTGAATCTAGTTAAGCTAGATAGTTTGTAGTTGCCATTGATTGTCAGCAAAACCCAAACGATGTGTCACGCCATCGGGACGATCGTCCGCGTTTAGTGGCATGGTGACACGGTAGCCCTGCTCGCGTAAGCTGGTGGCCTGCTGGAGCAAGGTTTGTCGCTGCTCGGGGCTTGCTTGAGTGGCGGCTTGATAATCGATCAGCACGATACTCGGCACTTCAAGCTGCGTGTGCGCCAGCAAGCGGCTGACATCCATACTAAATCCTGTGGCTTCGCGTGGCTGGCTGGCAGACAGATGGCCACCGCTTTGCATACCATCAAAACGCCCGCCGCGTACCAGCGGCTGCGTCTCGCTATTGATATAGCCATTAAAGACAATGCCAGTATGATAGTGATAGCCTGATAGCTCAGTCACATCGACACTCACCGGACACTGCCACTGCGTTTTTAGGTGCGTTTTTAGGCGCTGTAGCTCATCGATAGCTGTAGATATCTGTTCATCTTGCTGGGCGGCAGTAGAGAGCTTGGTCAGCAAATTATCGATATCGTGACCAAAACGTGCTAAGGCATAAAAGTCATCGCCCATCGGCAATGCTTGGCAAACGCGTTTGAGCTCTGGTAGGTTTTTATTGGCATATAAATGCATCAATTGCTCAGCGTCGCTGTCAGATAGCGCCGCCATCTCAGCCAAACGCTTAAATATCGCCACATGACCCAAGTCAATATGCAGTGCCGCGCTCATATCTAGTGTATTGACCATCCCAAACAAGACATCAATCAGCTCGATATCGGCTGCCAAATCGGCGCAGCCAAATATCTCAGCGCCTAACTGCAAGGGCGTACGTGAACCAAACAGTCCTGACGGCAAGGTGTGAATCACATCACCTGCATAGCAATAACGCGCAATACCAGTACCGCCGTGATGCGCATCAATACGCAAAATCTGCGGGGTAATATCGGCACGCAAGCCCATCAAACGACCCGTCAGCTGATCGATGATCTTAAACGTCTGACGTTTCAAATCTTCTGAGGCGTCACTTAACAGTGACTCAGTAAACTCAATCATCGGCGGATTGACCAACTGATAGCCATGAGTGATCAGCTGCTGCGTCAATTGGTACCTAAGCACCTCTTGCTTATGCGCGTCTTCAAACAACACATCCACCACACCATCAGGCAACAGCCAACTGTTGGCTACATCGCTGGCAAAATGGTTTAGGTAGGGCATGCTATTGGGTTTAGCAACGCTATCGGCAGGCTGAGTGGCCGCATTTTTTGTTGCATTTAACTGGGCAGGTTTTGCAGAATCAGAACTGACAGACACAATAAATCCTTGTTTGGCGTATCGCTTACCAAAAAACGCGGTACTGATGCGGTACTAAAAGGTTGTATTTATAAGGGCATTGACATCGTATCGTTGTGTTTTTAACACACAACATCATTGACCCAATTATTTATAAACAAACTAGGTAACCGCAACAGGGTGAGTAATAAGTATAATTTAGGATGATAAGACGAGTATCTTTATGCGCTAATAAACAGAGATAAATAATCAAGGCACTTTATGCTTTAGTGTAGCATAGCACTCAAGGTTCGCCTAGTGACAATTGGGCACAATTACTATCTAATTATCGTCCATGGCATCATGAGCATCAGTAGCGACGGCTATCTGCTCGTATTGAACAAATAGCGTCCGTGAAATAGCCGCTATGCGCTTGCATTACTTGATAAAAACGTGCGCAAACTACCCCAGCAAGAACAGCGCCATGCAGACAGACTCATGTTACACTAACAAATATTTTTATCTCGGAAGCCTTATGTCATCTGATTACCACCCAAACCCAGCCATCAACCAAACCAACGTCTTAGGGACGGCGCTTGCCAGCTGCTGTTTTGACCCGATTACCGGCTATTATCGCAATGGTTTTTGTCATACTGGCAGTCATGATGTCGGCCAGCATACCGTCTGCGCCAAGATGACCAGCGAGTTTTTGAATTTTTCTGCCAGTCGCGGCAACGACTTGATCACGCCTCTGCCTGAGTATGGTTTTGCTGGATTAAAACCTGGCGACTACTGGTGCATCTGTGCGTTGCGCTGGGTCGAGGCCTTGGACTTCGATATCGCCCCGCCAATCAAGCTCGAAGCCTGTCACGAAAGCCTGCTGAGCTTGGTCGATATTGAGACTTTAAAAAGCCACGCGCTTTAATGACGGCGCCGCGTTTTATTTGTGAGACATTTTTTACTTTATCATGGGAGGGGGTATGGACCACAATAACGATCAATTGCTCAAAAAAACCGCACGTATTGAACCTAACTCCGACATCAACCGTCTTTATGCGGATATGAATGATGAGCATTTGTATCTCGATAATGATGATAGCTATATCTACGGCGATGCCGATGCCACCAGAGAAGATACCATCGAGACCATGACGGTCTATGACCCTGATTCTGAGCGCTATGAAGATATCGATCTATCCAGTGAAGATGAGGTCGTCAACTGCTACGCCTACTCTCGTAAGACCGGCGAAAACCTCGATAAAGTGGCGCTAAATGATGTCAGTCGGGCGCTGAGTAACAATGGCCAGTTTATCTGGCTGGGTTTGTATGACCCCAGCCTCCAGACCATGGTTAAAGTCAAAGAAGCCTTTGGTCTGCACGAACTTGCCATCGAGGATGCCTTTGCCGACCATCAGCGCGCCAAAGTCGAAAATTATGACAACGACATGGTATTTGTGGTCTTACGTACCGCCAAGCTTGAAGACAACGTCATTCGCTACGGCACCACTGCGATATTTATGGGCAAAAACTACTTAATCACCATTCGCAATGGTCCATCCAACTCCTACGCACCTGTCCGCGAGCACTGCCACCGCCGCCCAGAAAAGCTCAGAATGGGGCCGATATTTGTTTTGCACGCTATTCTCGATTTTATCGTGGATAACTATATGCCGATTACCGATCGTTTGGGGCGTTATCTGCGTGAGCAAGAACGTTACGTATTTACCTATGAGTTTGATAAAGGCACGCTCAAAAACCTCTACGAGCTCAAGTCACAGCTGGTACATATGCGTGCCATTATCTTACCTGTGCAAGACATCTGTAGTTTTTTTATCAATCACAAAAAAAGCGAGCTGGTCTCCGGGTTTTCGCAAGCGGCCAAGCCATATTTCCGTGACGTCAATGACCACTTGCTGCACTCGTTAGACGCTATCAACGGCCTCAATGAGATGCTAAGCGTGGTAATGAACACCTATATGGCCATGGTCAATATGGGACAAAACGAGGTGGTACGTAAGCTCGCCGCTTGGGCAGGGATTTTAGCGGTACCAACGGCCATCGCTGGTATTTATGGTATGAACTTTGACTTTATGCCTGAGCTGCATTGGAAATACGCTTACTTCGTTATTATGATTATCATCATCGCGTTGTGTAGCTTCTTGTATTACAACTTTAAGAAACTCAAATGGTTGTGATAACTCATTCATACATAAAAAAGGGCTACCAGTGGTAGCCCTTTTTTGTGCTGATTGTGCCTCATTACTCACGGCGGTGCTTGGTATGGCTGTCTGGTGCTTGCGCATTGTCAGGCAGCATAGCCTTGACTGTCAAATTTGCATACTGTTTATCAAGATTGTCTTCTGGGCGACCAAAGGTTTTTGCCGTCCAAGTCAATATGACAATAGCACCACTCAATAGCATGATTGCCACAGAGATCGTTGCCAATAGCCATAGATGAAAATAATCTGACACTGCCTGCACATCAACGACCAGATGTCGCGACAATGCGGTGATGGCGATAAATATCAAAAACTGTACGGGCAATCGATGGGTTTTAAAATAAATCCCTATCATAGCGAGTAGCTCGAGATAAATGAACAGCATCAAAATATCTTTTAGATCCGCTGAGCCTTTTTGGACAATATAAATGAACTCTTTACCTGCCGTCCAGACCACCACCACACTGATTAAAAATAAAATAACGTAATGACAGACATCGACAAACTCTCTACCAATACCTTGTAGTCGCTCATGAATACCTACGTCTTTTTTAGCCATTTTTAGATCCTATCAACGAAGAGATGGTTGATTTGCCTGACTCTATCAATCAGGCCCCTTTATCTATCGGCAATCAGCACTCACATGGCTATTTTTTAGCTAATATCCAAGCCTGCTGATTTTTCAGCGGCTTCTACCGTCTGGCGAATGAGAGTATTAATCGTCATCGGGCCTACGCCGCCTGGCACAGGTGTATAAGCACTAGCAATGCTCTCAACGCCTGTCAGCTCGATATCACCAACACCGCCATTGTCGGTGGGATGAAAACCTGCATCGACTACCACAGCCCCTTTTTTGATCCACTCAGCTTTAATCAACTCAGGCACACCCACTGCCCCGACCACGATATCAGCACGCTTGATATGAGCGGCCAAATCTTGTGTTTTTGAGTGACACATCGTCACTGTGCAGTTGGCATTTAATAACATCATCGCCATCGGCTTACCCAAGATAGCACTACGGCCAACGACCACGGCCTCTTTACCTGATAACTCGATATCATGATGCGCCAATAAGTGCATGATGCCCTGCGGCGTGCAAGAGCCATACGCAGACTGCTGCATCGCCATACGACCAAAGCCAAGACACGTCACGCCATCGACGTCTTTTGCCAAGTCAATTTGCTCAAAGCATGCACGCTCATCGATATGCGCAGGGACAGGGTGCTGTAGCAAGATACCATGGACATCAGGGTCGTTATTGAGCTCATCAATCTTTGCCATCAGCTCTTTGGTAGTCGTAGCACTTGGCATCTCGACCCGAATAGAGTCCATGCCGACACGCTTACAGGCATTGCCTTTCATACGTACATAGGTCGCAGAGGCAGGGTCATCACCGACCAATATCGTCGCTAGACTTGGGGTGCGTCCCGTCTTAGCTTTGATAGCGTCTACACGCGCACTCAGTTGCTGTTCGATTTGTTTGGCAAGGACTTTACCATCTAATAAGGTGGCAGACGCTTGGGCAGTAGACATAGTAACTCCAATAGAGGGTACGATATAAAAAAATAAAGACAGCGCGCGCAAGTACTTTGCATGCCTGTCTTTTGCTTCGTCAACCTTTGACTAGTCATAATATTGTACCTGTGTACGCGGCAAAATCCTAGCGCAAGATAAAGCCAAAATATTGCTACGCTTTTTAATAAGTGACTGGCAAGAGAAGAGGTATTTGTAGATAGCTCTCTTGCCGTCTTTTAAAAAACAACATGGCTGTCGTTACCCTTTTTAGAACGCTCTTTCTTAAAATAGATAACCCAAACGCGAATTTTCTAATAAATATTGGTTTGAGTCATCATCGACAGTAAGCAGTTGTTTACGTGCTAATTTTGTTAAAATAGCGTAGAATAGGCACTGCATTTTTTACATTGAGAAATGTAAACCCACCGACTCAAGGACATGATTATGAAAGATGAGAAATTACAAAAAGCCCTCGCCCGTATGGGGCTAGGTTCACGCCGTCAGATGGAAGAGGTCATCAGATCAGGCCGCGTGTCTGTCAATAACGCGCCTGCAACCATTGGTGATCGCGTGCAGCAAGGCGATGAGATACGGGTAGATGGTCGTCAGATCAAATACAACGCCGAAAACGAAAAGCGCCGCCGCGTCTTGGCATACTACAAGCCTGAAGGGGAAGTGTGCTCGGCAAAAGACCCTGAAGGTCGCCCGACTGTGTTTGAGCGCCTACCAAAGCTGACCCACGATCGCTGGGTGATGGTTGGCCGTTTGGACATCAACTCAACCGGACTGTTATTGTTTACCAACGATGGCGAGATGGCCCATCGCTTGATGCACCCCTCAAGTGAAGTCACGCGTGAATATGCGGTACGCGTCTTGGGTGAGGTCACCCCTGATATCGCTCGCAACTTGACCGCTGGTGTCATGCTAGAGGACGGCATGGCGCAGTTTGACGACATTAAAGAAGGCGGCGGTGAAGGCGTCAACAAATGGTATCACGTCAAACTAAAAGAAGGCCGCAACCGCGAAGTGCGCCGTTTGTTTGAGTCGCAAGGCCTCAAGGTCAGCCGCCTATTGCGCACCCGCTATGGTACGATCTCACTGCCCAAAGAGCTGCGTACAGGCCGCTTTTTGGAGCTGGACAAAAAAGAGATCAACACCCTAACCGACTTAGTCAGCTTGCGCCCGCGTTATGGTACAGGTCTGCACGGCGCGGCCAAAGAAAAGCAAGAACGTATCAAAAACAAACCGCTCAAAGCGCGCCGTGCCGATAGTCGTAGCGATAAGTCGCACAGTAGCAAACCGAAAAGCAGCGGCAGCCCTGCCAGTCGCGGCACTCGGCACACTCGTGGCCGCGGCGATAAACGTTAGTCTCATTGGGGCTTGATACACCTAGATCATAAAAAAGCTGGCTGTGAGAGATATCACAGGCAGCTTTTTTTTGCGCCATTTGCTGTAGTTTTGCCCTACCCTTTAACGATCGTGGCTCTCGACATAGTTTTTCATCACGCGTAACGCTTGTAGATGCTGCGTCTGCGCTTGGTCCAATAACGCATCTAGACGCTGCTCGATATGGTCTAATACCTGCTGCAACAGCTCACTGGCTTCTGCTTTTTTTTCTGTTTGTAATAGGTCGGCGCTATCGATACTGACCAGATAATCATAACTGGCTAGTGTGTCAGGCAAGCGCGTGTACAGCAGCTTTTCTAACACAAACTGCGACTCGGTCACCGTCGGCGTCTTATCATCAGCCTGTTGTGTTTTTTGATAAGACTGATAGCGACTCACCTTATCGTCGATACGCTGCAGCTGGCGCAGCTGATCGTTTGGTAAGCGCTGTAGATGTTTTTTGTGTAAACGCAGATGCCGCCATGTGACCGCAGACAATGACAAAGGCGCTTGATCATCTTGATATGTAAGCACGCCTGGGGTGATACCGACGGCTTTATGCAGCGCTTGCCAGCCTTTTTTACCCAAATAAATGGTCGTGATGGTTGTCACGATACCAACACCAATGAGCACACTCATATATCTTACTCTTTTACCGTTATTGCGCTTAGCTTTTAATCTTTACCGTTTGATATCATCAGCGCGCGCCTTTTTGGCCGCAGCGCCAGCTGGGGTTTCAAGCGTTTGAATACCTGCCTCATCATCAGCACCGTCATCGAGGTTTTGTCCTTCATGACTGACAACAGGCGTTTTAAAGCGTTTTTGTAGATAGCGACTGGTCGCGAGTAGCTTTTGCCCATCTTTATGATAGGAGGCATTGAGCAAATCATCAAACTGCGCGTCAATGGTGGTGAGTACCTCAAGCAGCGCTTCTTTGCCTGTCACATTGGAGTGCTTGATTTTGGTGGTATCAGCGCGCGCACCATCGCCCACATTTAAGTCATGCAAGCGCCGATAGTCCGCTACCGCCAGCGGCACATGTCTGTCCATGAGATTTTGAATCATGATATAGGTCTCATTGACAGTGTCTTTGTCATCAATCTTACCGTCATTATTGGTATCACCATAAATGACGCGCAGCTTTTCGCCTTTTTCGTTGATCTGCGCCAGCATCGTCCTGATATCAGCCGGTAGGCTTTTTTCGGGGATATAGCCCAGCTGCGGCATCGCCTTATACTCCAGCATTTTGGGCGCGGTTATTTTTTTGATACCACGATATCCCAAGTACAACCCAGCCGCTGGTAGCACACCATACAATACAAACATGATAAACATCGCAGTCATTTGGGTCATTGGCTGATCCTTATTTTATGGCAAGTTTTTTTGCAGTTTTTTTGGCAAAATGATTGGCAAGCACCGCGGTATAAAACGGTATCAATGGCGGTATCAATGAGAGCAGGTTCGCAGTCACAACCGCCGCCCTTAGCTTATAGCTTAGCTTTGCGTGCGGCTTTTGACATAGCGATGCGTGGAAGCAAGGCGGCTCATCACGGTATTGTGCAATTCATCGAGCAGCTCATCAAGCTCGTAGTCAATCTCTAAAAACAAATCCGTCAGCATATCACCTGCGCTCATCTTGCCTTGTGCTGTATGGTTTCTGGTACGGTGCGGGCTAAATCGTTGCAGCTGCTCATAATGATGCAGCGCCTCGGGGATACTCTCAGAAACCAGCTTGTCGATGACGAACTGCCGCTCGTTATGCTGTTGCTGCTGCTCATCGTTGAGCTCTTGACTCCACTCACGGTAGCGCTTTAGCTTACCATTTATTCTATCGAGTATTGCCACCGCCTCGATGGGCATGGCGTTTAAGGTGGCTTCATCGACCACATCTACAAGCTCAGTCATAATCGGACAGCGTCCATGTTTGAGATACCATAAGGTATCAGGGTCAAAAGGGGGTCTGTTGGCTGGGCGCATTTGTGCATGATTGGCCAGATAGCGGTCGGTGAGCGGTGTGGCCGAACGCGCATCACTCACTTGCGCCAATGCCGCACAGATACGGTCGGCACGCTCAGGGGGCGTCAGCGTAGTACGCGGGTTTTTGCTATTGTCGTCATCTGCTTGCTCGCCGCCTTTACTCTTTGTTTGGCCATCATAGTGGCTCGCTGTCTTTTGCGCCTGTAAGGCCGCTTGCGCTGGCAGATCGTCTTGGGCTTGCCCAAATGATTGTAGCATTCTTGTCAAACTTACCACCATGACCGATCTTACCTCTCTGTTATACACGCCTCTTGTTACATACCCATTTTACAGTAAGGGCTTTGCTTTATTGCATCGGTGCAATCAATAGCGTATCTTAACAGCTTTTTGTGATGCTGCCAGTACGCAAAATGTCAGCGCCGCTGGCACTATCCGCCCCGCTCCACCACCGATTAAGCACTTAATTATGTATACCCCTGACTTTCTTTCTGGCTTCTTGCTTGGGCTATCGCTCATCATTGCGATAGGCTCGCAAAACGCCTTTGTACTCAAACAAGGGCTAAAGCGCGAGCACATCTTTTTTGTCTGTTTGTTTTGTGCCCTTAGCGATGCCATCTTGATATCAGCAGGCGTCGGCGGCTTTGGCGCTGTGACAGCACGCTATCCGCACATCGTCGATGTCGCAAAATTCGCCGGTGTGGTGTTTTTGCTCGGTTATGGCTTACAAAGCCTATATGCTAGTGTGCGCCTATCACAGGCACTGACCGTCGAGGGTCAAGTGGTCAGCAGCCTAAAAAAAGCGCTGCTCCTGTGTTTTGGCTTTACATGGCTCAACCCGCACGTCTATTTAGATACATTGGTGCTCGTCGGCATGGTTTCAACAGGCGCTAGTAGCAAAGTGGTGTTTGCCGCTGGTGCCGTCAGCGCGTCTTTCTTTTTCTTTTTTGCGCTGGGCTATGGCGCGCGCTTACTCAAGCCGCTGTTTGCCAAACCAAAAGCTTGGAATGTTTTGGACGCTCTCGTCGGTATCTTGATGCTCTATCTGGCATGGCATTTGTATCAAAGCTAATCATCAAAGCTAGTCACCAATCAAAGCTAGTCACCAAAGATGGATAGCTCATCCTAAACAAAAAAAACCAAACCCTCACTTGAAGGTTTGGTTTTTTACAATAAACACTTATAGATAAAAACTGCTTATGAGGCTTTTTTGTGCTTTTTGGGCTGGACAAATGCCAAGTTTAAAAAGTGTTCAAGCGAGTCATCTAACACATCCAGCCACGGCTCTGGTAACTCAGGCGCTAGCGTGCCCGTCAGCGTCGAGCGGTAGGCCTTTTCTCTAAAGGTCATGATGTTCTCTGCTTTGTCCTTTTGCCACTGCTTTAGAATATCGCCTTGTTTTTCTACAGCAAACTCAGGATAGTCCGTCGCATCGGTCAAGTCGCGAATGTAAGCGGCTTGAAAGTCGATGGAGTCGTCGACCGTGACGCATTTGGCATAGGTTTCCAACCATTTTTGCTCGTCAGCCTCACGCGTTGCCAAATCCGGCAGCGCCATCTCACCCATGATGACATCACGCGCATACCACGCTTGGGCATCAAACATATTAAAGGTAAAGTACTGATCTTGCATGCCTAAATAGATAAGCTTGGGATTGGGCTGCCAAAAAATACCTTTATAAAGGTTGGCAGGGTACAAGCAGTTATGCGTTTGCAAACGCAGCTCATCCGGCAAGAACGGGAAATGGAACAAGTAGCCGGTACACATAATGATGGCGTCAAAGCTCTGGCTGGTGCCATCAGCAAAATGCGCCACATCTCCTTCAAAATGCGTCACCAGTGGCACTTCTTTGATGCCCTCAGGCCACTCATAGCCAAGTGGCTGACTGCGATAACTGATGGTTACTGATTTGGTGCCATACTTATAGCACTGCGTACCGATGTCTTCGGCAGAGTAACTGCTACCGACAAGTAAAATATCTTCGTTTTTAAACTCTAGAGCATCACGGAAGTCGTGAGCATGCAAGATACGGCCAGGGAAGGCTTCGAGACCTTCAAAGTACGGCATGTTTGGCGTCGAAAAGTGCCCTGTCGCAACCACAACATAGTCAAACTCTTCGACTTCTTGCTCGTCGGTTTTATGGTTCATCACCGTGACGGTGAATTTTTGCGTATCATCATCGAAAGCCACCCAGCGTACTGGGCATTCAAAGCGAATATATTTTTGAATGTCTTGTTTGTCGATACGTCCCATGATGTAGTCTTTCAAGACTTCACGCGGAGGGTATGAAGGGATAGGCTCACCAAAATGCTCATCAAACGAGTAGTCTGCAAACTCCAAGCATTCTTTTGGGCCATTTGACCATAGATAGCGGTACATACTGCCGTGGACGGGCTCACCATTTCTGTCTAGACCTGTGCGCCAGCTATAGTTCCACATACCGCCAATGGCGTTTTGTTTCTCATAACAAACTATCTCAGGTAAGTCTTTTACACCTGCCAAGCGCGCTGCTTCAAAGGCACGCAACTGCGCCAAACCACTTGGACCTGCTCCTAAAATAGCAATTCTTTTCTTACTCAAGATCAACTCCTGTTAAAAATAGTGAATCACTACTATAACATATTTTCATTAATGGAGTTTTTTGCCAGTATCTTTGGTAATTAGTCACACAAAGATATAGGCTGCAACGCGTCAGACAAGCGGTTATACTAAGGCAGGAAACAAGGTACGCAAGCCATTGACGATGATTTCGATAGACACTGCAGCCAAGAGCATGCCCATGATGCGGCTCATGATGTTTAGTCCAGTATCGCCCAGCAGCCGGCTGATACGACCTGCCGCCATTAAGGCCAAATAGCAAAACAAGCTAATAAACAATCCAGCGATAAGAATGGCCGAGACTTGCAAAATCCCAGAGACTTGCGAAGAGTAAATGATGACGGTGGAGATACCGCCAGGACCGATCATCATCGGAATAGCGAGCGGCACAACAGCAGAGGCGGTACTTGGCGCGGAGTATTTGTCATACTCGACATCGAAGTTTTCTTGATCGGGTTTGACGGGGTTACCTTCCCCGTTCATCATGTTGAGCGCAATCAAAAACACCAAGATACCACCCGCCAACTGAAACGAGCCGATAGAAATACCCAGCAGCTTAAGCAAGGTCTCCCCTGCCACAGTAAAAAAGCTGATGGTAATAAAAATGGTCAAGCAAGCAATACGCGCCACTTTGCGCCGGTTATTCATCGAATAACCGCGGGTCAAATCCAAAAACAACGTCAATGCGCTAAATGGATTGATCAGCACCAAAAAGGCTAAGATTATCTTGATTATTTCAGTGTTCACTCAGTCTCGCTTATCTGTTGCAGCAATGATGCTAAAGTCAGGTCATCACGGCACACAGCGATGACCTGTTAGGCGGCTAACCACCGCATAAGCGCCATTGTAACATAGGCAGATAAGCCAATAAAATCATTAACTTTGCTTAATTTCCCGTATTATCACTGACCATAAAATCCAGACCGATATCGAGCGCGGTGGTACTGTGCGTCAGATAACCCATGGCAATGAAATCCACCCCTGCCTGGGCGACCGCTTGCACCGTCTCAGGGGTAATACCTCCTGAGGCTTCTGTCTTGGCGCGGCCTTGGCACATAGCCACCGCTTGCGCCAAAACATCAGGCGTCATATTATCTAGTAATACCAAGCTTGCACCGGCATCAAGTGCCTGCGCTAACTGCGCTAAAGTGTCGACTTCTACCTCAATCGGAATCAGATGGCCGGCAAAGTCTTGTGCTTGCTTGATGGCAGTTGCGATATCGCCTGCAATCGCAATATGATTGTCTTTGATCAAAATCGCATCGTCTAGCCCCAAGCGATGGTTGCGCCCGCCGCCGCAGCGTACAGCGTATTTTTGCGCTGTCCGTAGGCCAGGAATGGTCTTACGCGTACAGGTGATTTGCGCAGGATATGCAGCCACACTATCGACGATCTGCCGTGTCGCGGTCGCAATACCGCTCAGGTGCGTCATAAAATTGAGCGCGGTACGCTCTGCAGTGAGCAAATGACGCGCATTACCGCGCACGGTCGCCAGCACTGTCCCCGCCTCAACCCTCTCACCATCCGCGACCTGAGCGTCAAAACCAATCTGCGTATCGACCATATCAAAGGCCAATCGCGCCAAATCCATACCGCAGATAACGCCAGCCTGGCGCGCTTTGATCTGTAGCTGCGCTTGCATATCGGCTGGGATGGTTGCTTGTGAGGTGACATCGCCGCGCCTGCCTAGATCCTCTGTGAGAGCAGCCTCTACTAAAGGGCGTAACAACACCTCATTTAATGCTGGTTCTTGTTTGCCTGTCATCGGTTATCCTTATCGTTGCCCATTTACTTGATAAATGTGCCATCGCCAGTGATAGCACCACAAATAGCAATCATATCACTGGCATCACGGTCACTTATTAGACTCAAAATGAGCATAAATATAACGTAAAGCACCCCGCCCTGCAATAAAATAATGTCATTTGATTATTTGCGTTTGGGCAGCTTGCTATCCATGAGCAGGCTTTGTAACTCGATATCGTGCCGAAAACGATACAGCTTGGCGGGCCGGCCGCGCTGAGCGCTACTGCTCTCTCCTGTTTCCATCACTAGGTTTTGTGCCTCCAGCAAGCGGCGAAAGTTTTGCTTATGCAGGCGCACACCTGATAAAACACCTCGGGCATCAAACCAAAAATCAGCGGCCGATACTCTATTTTGGCTCGTAATCGAGAGATGGCGGTGGCAATCACGCGGCGATGATCGTAATACATCGGCTCGCCTATCAGCTGCGACCAGTTTTTGGACAGCTCGGTGGACACATTGGCTAAGTAGCTTGGTGGATAGCTTGGCGCTTCAGGTATCAACCCTGCTTCATAAAGCATCTCATAGCGCAGCAGTACATGCTCGGCGACCCATTCTTTATTTTCTGGCAGCTGCTCCCGGCTGGCTGCGCTGGCACCCAAGCTTGGGCTTGGCGGCTGTGGGCTTAGCACATGCGCTTCACCGACGCCCCAACACAGCTCAATACGCTGACGTCGCCGTTGCTGGGTGATAGCGTCATCTGCCTCCTGTGCCCATGCCAATAACGCTGGCACGATAAACGAGGTAATGATAGTTGGCGCGCCATCTAAGTGGTTTTCCCACGGAAAGTAATCATACCAATCTCGCCATAGCGCTTGACTTGGCAGCTTTGGCGTCTGCGTCTCTTGTACCAGCCCTAGATAGCTGACATACACTAAAGCATGACCATCGACGTTGCGTCTATTGGTATCGACAAAGGTATAAAGCTGCTCTAAATACCCAAGTGGCTGCTGCGTCTGCTCCTCCACCCACTGGCGCACCCCTGCTTGCAACGAGCGATGCAGCGGCATTAGTGGCCCATTGGGCAATAGCTTACCTTGATCGACCGTTAGGACACGGGCGGTATGCTCGGTAATCGCAACGAGTACGGCAACCACCTCGGTGGTACCACTGCCTTGCTGATGCGCATGTGAATAAGACAACGTCATAAGTGTATTTATCATCCTCGGTAGAAAATCAAACGTAGTACAAAAACAAGCTGAGTACAAAAACAAACTCAGTATACAATCAAAACAGCCATGCTACAGCAGTCGTTAGCACCGTTTACCTACAAACAGTAACACTTCCTAGTATAGCTCGAATCTAAGACGATCACAGTCTATCGCTGTAACATCAGCCAAGCCGCACGCCTTAATATGGTTAATTTACTTTAAAACAGGTACAGCGCTACTGGTATTCATTTTTCTTGCGTGCTGTGCCTACGCCGACAGAGGCTGCGCAAAATAAATATCAGTAGCACGTGGCACCTAGTAGCACGTGAACATAATATCTAGCATGTCAGTTTTATTTAGGATTGACTATAGGTAGAAAAATAATAAAAAACCCTTGTTTTTATGCTCAAAATGAGCATAATTAAGACAATTTATGATTTTGCTTTAGCGAGTCATTCCAATATTACGACATATGATGTGTCACTATCGCACCAAAGGAAAGGTTGTAGCTATGAAAACTTATCCGTACGACGCCCCTATCATGAGTACCGACCAGCGCATCGCCACTCAGATGACCATCGAATACGCCAGAGCAAAGATACCTACCGAGCTGCCACGCTCTGAGCGGCTGGCAGTTGAAGAAAACATCAAGCACTTGCTAAAAGCGCATAATGCTGTACTCGTCGCTCATTATTATGTCGATCCTTTTATTCAGGATTTGGCGTTGGCGACTGGCGGCTGTGTCGGTGACTCGCTTGAGATGGCGCGCTTTGGACAAGCCCATGAGGCACAGACATTGGTGGTGGCTGGCGTGCGCTTTATGGGCGAGTCAGCAAAAATTCTAAGTATGGAAAAAACGGTGCTTATGCCAGACTTGGAGGCTGAATGCTCGCTTGATTTGGGCTGTCCTGCAGATGAGTTTGCCGCATTTTGCGACGCCCATCCTGAGCGTACCGTGGTGGTTTATGCCAATACCAGCGCCGCGGTCAAAGCACGTGCCGACTGGGTGGTGACTTCCTCTGTCGGTATCGATATCGTCCGTCATCTACATGCGCAAGGTGAGCCTATCATTTGGGGGCCTGACCGTCATTTGGGCAAATATATCGCTCGTGAGACTGGCGCAGACTTGTTGCTCTGGCAAGGCTCTTGTCTGGTGCACAATGAGTTTAAGGCGACCGAGCTGCTGCAATTAAAAGAGGAGCACCCTTACGCCAAAGTGCTGGTACATCCAGAGTCGCCTGATAGCGTGGTCGCGCTCGCTGATATCGTCGGCTCAACCAGTAAACTGCTCAGCTCGACCTATGAGATGGATGCCGAGACCTTTATCGTAGCGACCGATTTGGGTATCTTGCACGAGATGCAAAAACGCTCACCACACAAGCGCTTTTTGGCCGCACCGACCGCTGGCGAAAGCGCCAGCTGTAAGAGCTGCGCGTTTTGCCCGTGGATGGCGATGAATGGCCTAAAAGGCATCGAGCAGTGTCTGACACAGCAAAGCGGTGAAGTCTTGTTGACGCCTGAGCTGGCAGCGGCTGCCAAAAAACCTTTACAACGCATGCTGGATTTTGCCGAAGCGCAAAAGCAGCGCGTCACTGCAAGCGGTGATATCACCCAAGACCGCGCGCTCTTTGCCAATGTGGGAGCTGCCTAATATGAGTAAGGCGCATACAGCCGCTAATACAAGCACCCCTGCTAATGAGACCCATGGCGTCAGACACACAGATGTGTTGATCATTGGCGCAGGTCTTGCTGGATTGAGCACGGCGCTGGCCTTACCGCAAACACTTCACGTGACGATACTAAGTAAAGCGGCGCTGGACGTTTGCTCCAGTCATTATGCCCAAGGCGGTATCGCGGCAAGTTTGGATGTCAAAGACTGTGCCGCTGATCATATCGCTGATACGCTCATCGCAGGCGCAGGGCTGTGCGAGGCAAAAAACACCACAGAGATCCTACGCTCAGGCGAGCAAGCGGTGCAATGGCTGTGCGAGCAAGGCGTACCCTTTACTCGCCTCCCAAAACAACACGCGCCAGCAGAAAAAACAGCGACATTAGACAATTTTCAATACCCCCATGAGGAAGACCTTGAGACAGCCGCCTTACAAACCAGCGACTTACACTTGACCAAAGAAGGCGGCCATGGCTGCCGGCGCGTCGCTCATGCTGATGATGCCACTGGCCGACATATTATGGAAGCCTTAGTAAAAAAAGCGCAAGCGGCGTCTAATGTCACCATCCTGCCCTATCATGAAGCGTTTCATCTGCTAAAAAATACTGACAATCATTGCCGAGGTGCATACGTTTTTTCTCATGACAACCAGCGCACGCTGACTTTTTATAGTCGCGCGGTGGTGCTGGCCAGTGGCGGTCTAGGGCAGTTGTTTAAACGTGCCAGCGCGCCCAATGTCTGTGTCGGTGATGGCGTGATGATGGCTTGGCAAGCAGGCTGCCGCTTGGCAAATCTGGAGTTTATCCAGTTTCATCCGACAGGTTTGGCGCTTGGTGATAGTAGTTTTTTAATCTCTGAAGCCCTACGCGGTGAAGGCGGACGGCTGTACTGCCCGCAGACAGGTAAACGCTTTATGTTAGAGGTCGATACACGCGCAGAGCTAGCACCAAGAGACATCGTCGCTCGTGCTATCGCCGAGCAAATTAGCATCAATGGACTTGGCTACGTTCATCTCGATGTCAGTCACTTACCAGCGGCATTTCTCCGAGCACACTTTCCGCAGATTTATCAGACACTATTAGACCTTGGCATCGACATCACCACCGACCCGATCCCAGTAGCCCCCACCGCGCATTATAGCTGCGGCGGCGTGGTCACTTCTGCTAATGGCTTGACCGATGTGATAGGGCTTTATGCGGCAGGAGAAGTTGCTTATACAGGCTTGCACGGCGCTAATCGCTTGGCCAGTAATTCGCTGCTTGAGTGCGTGGTGGTCGGGCGCCATATC
>NZ_JAPEHS010000002.1:0-101286 GCF_028823565.1 Psychrobacter sp. A3 | reverse complement strand
TTTATGGAAGATGATGACGCGTTGACCAAAGACGGCATTATTCGCACCATTTATGACCCCACAGCAGGGACGGGCGGCTTCCTATCCTCAGGTATGGAATACGTGCTAGAGCTGAACCCTGACGCCGTGATGCGTACCTATGGGCAAGAGCTAAACCCTGAGTCTTATGCCATCTGTAAAGCTGATATGCTGATCAAAGGGCAAGAGGTGAATAACATTAAGCTGGGTAATACTTTATCCAGTGATCAGCTGGCAGGTGAGCAGTTCGACTATATGCTGTCTAATCCGCCGTTTGGGGTGGACTGGAAAAAGATATCAGGTGAGATCAAAGACGAGCACGAACAAAAAGGCTTTGACGGTCGCTTTGGGGCTGGCCTGCCGCGCGTGTCTGATGGTTCGCTATTGTTCCTGATGCACTTACTGAGCAAGATGCGTCCGATTACTGGTGATGATAAAGCTACAGATAGCAGCAGCATTCAAAATAGCAATCAAGGCAGCCGTATCGGTATTATCTTAAACGGTTCACCGCTATTCACAGGCGGCGCGGGTAGTGGTGAAAGTGAGATTCGCCGTTATATCCTAGAAGCTGACTTACTAGAAGCCATCATCGCCTTGCCGACTGATATGTTCTATAACACGGGTATCGCGACCTATGTCTGGGTATTAAGCAATAAAAAAGCAGCCGCGCGCCGTGGCAAGGTGCAATTGATCGATGGTAGTAATCTATACAGCAAGATGCGTAAATCACTTGGCTCAAAGCGTAATGAGATGAGCGATGACGATATCAAAACCATTATCAAAAGCTTTGGTGACTTTGAAGTGGTCGATGCGCGTGTGCTAGATAAGCCTGATGAGGTGAAGTCTAACCGTGGCCGCCAGTCTGCCAATCCTAAAGCGGAACCTGCTAAGACCTTTGCCAGTAAGATATTTGCTACTCATGAGTTTGGCTATCGCCGTATCACGATTGAGCGGCCGCTACGTCTCTCAGCGCAGTTATCTGATGATGCTATAGAAACGCTACGTTATGCGCCCAAGCCGTTCGATATGGTCATGCCAGCGCTATATGAGGCATTTGGTGGTAATTGGACGACTGACAACTATGGTGACCTGTCAGCGGTTACGACTGAGGCGCGTGCGATGATTAAGGCGGACTTCTCTGAGCTAAAAGAAAAGCAAATCAAAGACGTACTTGATTCTAAGCTTTGGCAAGATCAGCTTGAGATCATGAATAAAGCCAAAGCTCTACAATCGGCTATCGGTGATAACCAATTCGATGACTTTAATGAGTTTGAAAAAGTGTTTAAGCAAGCATTAAAAGACGCTGATGTGAATTTGGACGCTAAAGAAAAGAAACAGCTGATGGATGCGATCACTTGGAAAAATCCTGACGCCGAACCCGTCATCAAAAAAGCGGTCAAGGCTGAAAGTCCGCTTTATGGTGCGTTTAGCTATAAGTCTAGTCAATCAGACAAGCCAGCCAAAATCGTCGAGTTCCAAACCGATAGCGACCTACGCGATTATGAAAACGTACCACTTAATCCTGAGGTGACGACCACGGAGCTGATTGAAAGTTACTTTGCCCGTGAAGTACAGCCGCATGTGGCTGATGCGTGGATCAATCCTGATAAAACAGATGCTATTGATGAAGAGGTTGGCATTGTGGGATTTGAGATACCGTTTAACCGTCATTTCTATGTGTATGAGCCACCACGTCCACTAGCTGAGATTGATGCGGACTTGGATGCGGTCAGTAGTGAAATTATGCAGTTATTGGGTGAGGTGCATTCGTAATGGCAAAGTATCAACAATATGCGGAATATAAGGATACTCAGGATAGCTGGCTTTCGTTGATTCCAAATAAATGGGAAGTAGTCCCACTAAAGTTTTTGTGTTTGAACCCAGTAAAAGATGGTCCTCATGAAACCCCAGTATTTATAGATGACGGAATACCATTTTTATCAGTTGATGGCATTCAAAATAATCAGTTGGTATTTAACGGCTGTCGTTATATTTCAGAAAAAGACCATGAAAAATATTCCAAAAAATGCGCTCCAGTTCATGGTGATATTTTGCTAGGTAAAGCGGCTTCAGTGGGTAAGGTTGCTTATGTAGATACTTCAATAGAGTTTAATGTTTGGTCTCCTTTAGCAGTTATAACTCCTAAAGATGCTCGGTTAGGAAAGTATATTTTTTATGCTTTCCAATCAACGATGCTACAAGCTCAATGCGAAGTCTATTCAAACTCAAATACTCAAAAAAACTTGGGAATGAATACTATTGATAATCTTCATTTACCATGTCCGAGCTATAAAGAGGCTGAAAAAATCGCCAACTTCCTCGACTATGAAACCGCCCAAATCGATACGCTAATCGAAAAACAGCAAACCCTTATCCAACTGCTAAAAGAAAAGCGCCAAGCGGTGATCAGTCATGCCGTGACCAAAGGCTTAAACCCTGATGCACCAATGAAAGATTCGGGCGTTGAATGGTTGGGGGAAGTGCCTGAGCATTGGGAGGTTTTAAAGTTAGGTAATTACGCGATTCCATTGAATGGTGACAGAGGAGCTAATTATCCCTCAGGTAATGATTTTGTAGATGAGGGTGTTTTATTTATATCTGCTACTCAAGTAATTGATGGACGCGTTGAAACCAGTAATGCTTCTAAAATAACGTTGAAAAAATATAATCAATTAGGTGGTTTAAAAATAAAGAAAGGAGATATTCTTTACTGTCTAAGAGGTGCTGGTGTTGGTAAAAGCGGCATTTGCACTTTTGCTGAAGGATCTATATCTTCTTCACTTATGGGTGTAAGAGCCACTTCGATAGATCCTTATTATCTAATGCTGTTATTGAATTCATCGGTTGAGCTGCAACAAAGATCAGTGTTAGTAACAGGCTCAGTATCTCCGAACTTATCTGCACAAAACGTAATGGATTATAAGTTTGCAATTCCAAAAGACTCAGAACAACTTGAAATTATTTCTCACGTGAAGAACTCACTAAAGAAAATTGATATTTTATTGAATAAAGCCGAGCAAGCCATCCAACTTATGCAAGAACGCCGTACCGCTTTAATCTCTGCTGCGGTTACGGGTAAGATTGATGTTCGGGGTTGGACTGCGCCTGATATTGAAGTAGGAACTTAATCACTAAACTAACTGTAATGATTTGCAAGAAGGTATAAGTAATGCTTGAGTCTTTAAAAGCCTTAAGGGTATTAAAAAAAATTAATAAATTCAATGCAAAAGGTGACCATGAAGCTGCTCTAAAGTTATGTAATGAAGGATACGCGACCTATGCTAGTAGCAAAAAATTAGCAACTCGTCTCCATGCGCAGGCTATTTTGGCAGCGAAAGGTACCACCTTACTTTATCTCGATAGAAATCTTGATGCGATTTCAAACTCCGATAGCATCATTAGGCTAATTGCTGAGAGGGTAGATAGTGATCTTTGGTCTGCCTATGACAGAGAAGCTCACTGGACTAAAATAAGAGGGCTATACGCCCTAAAAGATTATGAAAAAGTCGTTCAGCTTATAGATTCAATCAGTGATGAATATACAACCTATACTGACAGCGTGACAGAATGTATAACAGCTAGTATGTTACTGCTAAAAACTGAAGTTCTAAAGGTAGAAGGAGGGTTTAATGCTGAGCGATTTGAGATACTTCGAAAAATAGTTAGCCGCTATCATCCCAGTAGTGAACCCAATGTGATAGCACAAGTCATAACAGCAATTAGTGAGATGTTAGTTACTTGTATTCAAGAAGATCATTATGAACATGCTTTTCAAATGTACCAGCATGCGGTGTCTCTGTATGGACCACATAGAATAGAAGTACAGAGAATGGAAGCTGCTTTACAGCCATTCAAAGCGTATTTAGATGGGAATGAATAGTTTTGTAGCAAAAGTTATATGCACCTAAAAGCCGTAAAAAGAAAGTATTGCTTTGTTCAGCTTGTAATGAAAACCCTTTAGATAGCAGTTTTGCTATTATTGATTTTACTTAATTTGCTAAAAAGACTGGTAAGTTAAATACGTCTTTTACTTAAATAATATAACCACAAGGACCAAAGTTGTGAAAGTATTTACCCTAGTCGCTATAGTAGCTGCCATGACCGTAACCAATACCGCACAAGCCGAAACTTATAAATGGGAAGATGATTTTTGCAGTATGCAGGGTGACTTTGATAGTAAAAAATATACCGCTAAGCAAATCAAGAATTCACATTTAGTATTAGAAAGCTTAACCAGATCAAATCTAGATAGCTTTTTTTCGCCTATGAGTATTGAGGCGTTAGACAAGTTATCGATGAAAGACTTAGATATACTAACCGAAGAATACAAGCAAGTTAAGCGCAATGTAGAACGACTTGACGTTGTGCCTGAAGCAAAAGGTTATAAGCAAGAGTTGGTCAAATCTATTGACGGCGAATATAAACAAAATAAATTGACGATTTTGGGATATCTGAATCCCAGTGAGGCACTCAAGCAAAGCCCGCAAATGTGTAAAACTTATATTGAGCCGTTATTAAAGAATGAAACGGCTGTGCAAAATAGATGGAAGCAGTTTGTTGAAGAGCACATTCAAGAACAAGCAGATATCACAGACGATGGTGGCAAGTATTACCGCAGTTTGGCTACCAAGCGCTATCAGGAAGAAAAAGCCAGCAACCCTACTAAGTACGCCAAGATAAACTTGGTTAGTTTTGGCTTTGGTAATTGCGTGAATGAGCAGGTCTATCATGCTGACTCTGAAGTGGTATTTAAAAATCAGCAAAAGCTCAATAAAACCTTGTTTGGTAAAAGCTTTAAGCAGATGTGCGATGAGCCGTAAAACTTGGATTACGTTTTTTTAATGAAGCCGAATAAACCGCCCAACTCGTGCAAGAACACCGCACCGCTCTAATATCTGCTGCTGTTACGGGTAAGATTGATGTGAGGGGCTGGCGGTCGCCTGAACATAAAAAAAGAATAAATCTATGAAACTATTTGTCCCAATACGAAGCTTTACCTCTAAAGCAAAACTCTTAAACTTAATCTCTGCAAGCCTAATATTCATAAGCGCAGTATTTGGACTTTCGCAATTAGTGCAGGCAAGTGAGTCGGCTGCCAGTCAGGCACCAATCGATGACGGCTCTATCGCCGCTCAATATGAGATAGGCGCGATGTATGCCGCAGGTGAAAAAGTGCCTCAAGATTATGCCAAAGCTGCTGAATGGTTTCATAAAGCTGCCGACCAAGGGGATGCAACAGCACAATGGAATCTAGGTATTCTCTATAATTCAGGTCTAGGAGTAGCCCAAGATAGTTTTAAAGCGTTCCGATGGTTTGAGCAGGCTGCTAACCAAGGCGATCTGATGTCACAATATTACTTGGGGGCTATGCACGAATATGGTCGAGGTACCAAGCAGGATTATGATAAGGCTCACAAGTGGTATAAAAAAGCTGCAGTCCAATCAAAAGCGACTATTCAAAATAACTTTGACTATTATTATGACAACGAGACCGCAGTCGACCAAGCCAATATTGAAGCGCTCGAATTATTACAAAAGTCAGTCGATCAAAACAATCCAACCAGCCAAAACAATCTAGGTGTGAGGTACTTAAAAGGTAATGGCGTAGCGCAGGACTACAAAAAAGCGTTTGAGCTGATCCAGAAATCAGCGGTTCAAAATAACAGGTATGCCAAGCGTAACATGGGGATGCTTTATATGGGCGGTGATGGTGTTGATCAAGATCGCGAACAGGCCATGAAATGGTTTCACAAAGCATGCGGGAGTGACGATCCTATGAGCTGTGATCTTTATGAAGCTTTGTTTTTGATGGATTATGAAGTTATAGCTTCTTTAGTCATGTCACAAGAGAGTTGAAATATACGATGTGCGCTACTTAAGCTACTAACGATTTTATAATGAAGTCGTTATCACTATACAAAACCCATATCCAATTTAAGAATTTATAGCGCTTTCGATCTAATTTTTTACGCAAAATAATAAAACCAAACGGACTTAACATGACCAACGCTCACGACATCACCTACGAAACTGTCTTTCAATCCGATATCGTCAGCCAAATGCAAGCGCAAGGCTGGCAATTAGGCAGTCCTAGCGGCTATCAGGCAGAGACCGCACTATATGAGCAAGACGTGCTGGATTTTGTGCAGACTACCCAGCCGCAGGAGTGGAAGAAGTTCTGCCGTACTTTTCCTATCGATTCTGAGCGCCACTTTATTACCGCATTAGTCAAGCAGCTTAACAAAGCGGACGCGCACGCCACCGATAGAGCCTCGCGCACCTATGGCACCTTAGGTGTATTGCGTCATGGTCTAAAGATTCGTAACGCGCGCTTCTCACTTTGTCAGTTTAAGCCTGAGCATAGCTTGAACCCTGAGACCATGGCCCGCTATGAAGCCAATATTTGCCGCGTCGTACCTGAAGTAGTGTATAGCCCTTATACCAGTATTAAAGACGGCGCTGACGCTAATGGCAAGGTCGCTAAGCGTAACCGTATCGATATCGTGCTATTCGTCAATGGCTTGCCTGTCACTACAATGGAGCTAAAGTCGGAGTTTAAGCAAGCGGTACAAAACGCTATTACTCAGTATAAGCGCACCCGCCTGCCAAAAGACCCAGATACCAAGAAACCTGAGCCGCTGCTGACCTTTAAGCGCGGCGCATTGGTTCACTTTGCCGTCAGTCAGTATGAAGTCTATATGACGACAAGGCTGGCAGGTTACAGTACCTACTTCTTACCCTTTAACAAAGGCACTAGTGATGGCGGTGCGGGTAATGACGTGCCAGCGGATAGCAGTCGTTATGCCACCGATTACCTATGGAATGAAGTGCTGACGCCTGATAATTTGCTCGCCATCCTCGGCCACTTTATGCACTTGCAGATAGAGGAAGAAGAGGACGCTATTGGCCGTAAGTCCAAAAAAGAGACCATGATGTTCCCGCGCTATCATCAGTGGGACGTGGTGACCAAGCTGGTCGATGCGGCCATTACTGAGGGCGCGGGACAAAAGTATCTCATTCAGCATAGTGCGGGTTCGGGTAAGTCTAACTCTATCGCATGGACAGCGCATCAGCTCTCCACCTTATACAACAGCGACGGCGATAAGCAGTTTGACTCCGTGATCGTCATTACTGATCGCACCGTACTGGACGACCAACTACAAGACACCATTTATCAATTTGAACATGCTGATGGCGTAGTCGGTAAGATCAACCGTAAAGAAGGTGACGGCTCAAAGTCTGAGCAGCTTGCCGAAGCACTGGTCAAATCGCAGCCGATTATCATTGTCACCATTCAAACCTTTCCCTTTGTGCTCAAAGCTATCGAAGATTCTAGCGTTCTAAAGTCGCGCCGTTATGCCATTATTGCCGATGAAGCGCACTCCTCACAGACAGGCTCTACCGCACGCCAGCTCAAAGAAGTGCTGGTCTCAGGTGATATAGACAGTAATACAGATGATGATAAGCCGCTCTCTAGTGAAGATGTTTTAGACGCCACATTAGCTGCGCGCCGTAGCAGTCCGAATCTGAGTTATTACGCCTTTACCGCCACACCTAAGCCAAAAACCATCGAGCTGTTTGGCCGTCTGCCTAACCCTGACTTGCCAGCCTCTAGCGACAACCTGCCAGCCGCTTATCATGTCTATTCTATGCGCCAAGCGATCGAAGAAGGCTTTATCTTAGATGTGCTAAAGAACTACACCAACTACAAAGTGATGTATCAGCTCACTCAAAAGCTGGCTAGCGATGACGATGAGGTCGATGCCCGCCGCGCGAAGATTAAGCTGAATAACTGGGTGCGACTGCATGAGCACAATATCGCGCAGAAAGTTAAGATCATCATTGAGCACTTTAACGACAATATTAAAGGCTTACTCGGCGGGCAAGCAAAAGCGATGGTAGTGACAGGCTCACGTAAAGAAGCGGTACGCTATAAGCTGGCCTTTGATAAATATATTAGTGATTACAGTTACCGCGGCATCAATGCCATGGTCGCGTTCTCAGGGGAAGTCACCTTTAACGATAATGACCCTGACAGCAGCGCACTACTTGGTGAGAAGTTCACTGAGCATAATATGAATATCGGTCTCAAAGGCCGCGATATGCGTAAAGCTTTCGATAGTGACGACTATCAAGTGATGCTAGTGGCCAATAAGTTCCAGACAGGCTTTGACCAGCCGAAACTATGCGCCATGTACGTCGATAAGAAGCTGACAGGCGTGGACTGCGTACAGACCCTTTCACGGCTCAACCGTACCTATAAGGGTAAGGCTGAGAGCGGTACGTTTGTGCTCGACTTCTTTAATGATCCTGAAGACATCCTTGAGGCCTTCCAGCCGTACTATGAGACCGCCACTTTAGTGAATGTGTCTGACCCCGATCAGGTGTATGACCTGTATGAAAAGCTACGCGCCAGCGGTATCTTCTTATGGCATGAGGTCGAGCAGTTTGTTGAAGCTTTCTATAGCAAGAACAAGTCTAACGCTGCCATTAGTAACATCTGTAAGCCAGCGGTTGAGCGTTGGCAGAAGCGCTATAAGCTAGCACGCGAACAAGCCCAGCACGCTAAGGAAATGCTTGAGCGTACCAAAGCGACAGGCGATGTGGTGCTGATGACCAATGCCGAGAATGACTACAAAGGTTTTAAGGCTGATCAAGACGCGCTGGAGATCTTTAAAAAGGATTTAGGTACATTCACCCGTCAATATGAGTTTATGTCGCAAATCGTGGACTATGACGATAAAGAGTTGGAAAAGCTGAGCTTATACGCCCGTAACCTGCGGCCATTATTACGCGAAAGTGTGGACAATGAGGATGATATTGATCTAACCAACATCGCTATGAGTCATTACCGCGTCTCAAAGCTGCACCAGCAGGATCTAAAGCTAAAGGAGGGTAGTGGTGAGTTAGAAGCTGGCGGCGGTGGCGGTACAGCAAAGCCAAAGGATCAGAAAGAAGAGCTGTTATCAAAGGTCATTAATCGATTAAATGAGGTGTTCGCTGGCGAGGACTTTACCGATAAGGACATGATCAACTTTCAAAACACGATTTGGGATAAGGTCACAGAAAATGAGATCGTGGTAAAGCAGTTTACTAATAACAGTACCGATCAGATTATGCTCGGCGGTTATCCTGATGCAGCGATGGATGCATTATTTGAGAGCCAAGAAGCCTACGAAGGTATGACCATGCACTTACTATCTAACCCTGATCAGTTTAAGAAATTTATTAAATTGATGCTTGATACGAAGCTGGGTAATGAGGTTTCGGGGTAGGTTATACAGAAAATCCAAGGTAACAAGGGGGTGGTATTCATCTAGGTGGATAAAGCCCTCTTTTTTGCTTCCTCTTGCTTCCTTTTCCATTCCATGATTCCGCTGTACGTATTGTACAATAAGCTATTGATGTGATTTCAATATTTTACAAAAGTCGTTTCTTGCTTCCTAATTTTCTTGCTTCCATCGACCTTGGCTCTAGATATTTGATGGATCTACTAAGGATAGTAGAAGTATGAATAATTAATATTATGTACCTATTTACCTGCCAGCCTATTCTGTTGAATTAACCATATTGGCTCTAACCTAAGCCTGACAAAACTGACAAAACTGACAAAACTAATTAATAGGCAATAAAAAAGACGCTATATCTCAATAACGTCTAACTATTGCACTGACATAACTGACGAAACTATAAAAGCTCATTTAATCTTGAGTTGATATAGTAACGCTTTGTCGGCCTGCCTCCCTGCACTGTGCTTGGTATCTCCTGACAGCTTAACCAGTCATTTTCTACTAATATTTCAAGCGCGTTCAATACGTCACCAGTATCAGTTAACCCTTTCCAACTTTTGCGGGTCAGCTGCCTAGCCGCAAAGCCATGACTGATCCAATCGGTTTTGTCGGTTTTGTCAGCTCCTTTTTTGACCATTTTCATTACTTTATCGGCTAGATAAGACGCTTTGATATTGGCGTTGTCGGTAACTATGCTATAAATGCGTATCATGTGAGTTTCTAACATGTCATGCCATGCTAGAGCTGCATTAAGCGCTGTTATACTGACTGCGCCTAATGACGCGTCATGCTCGATGCAATCGACTAAATGAAATATAAGCGCTAATGATGCTACGGTTTTAGGATATTTAGTCATATGCTCAGCCATCACACTATGCTCACACTCATCAGCTTTTGCTTTGTTTTCATCGTACCAACTCATAAACTTTTTATAAGCGTCATCAGTGAAACGATAGTAAGGTCGCTTGTGATAGTCATCAATCGGGTTTGCACCATACTTGATGAAGTCGCCTAAGCTCATATTGTCGATGGTTTCAAATAAGTCATAAACGATTTGTCTTATTTCAGCGTTTGGCGCTATATCGCGCTCTTTTAGTCCTTTAGTATGGTCAGGATAAATGGCGAGCTGAAACCGTTGTATCAGTCCATCGTTGTCTAGCCCTTTAATCGTTTTTTCTAAGTAGCGCTCGAGCTTGTTTGGCTGTATGCCGCCAATAACAGACAAGCAATGATTCTCAATAAATATCGAGCCACGTATAACCCTATCCATCACATGACTGCCAGTACCGTTGTAAGCAGATAGATAAAACTCTCTAGCTTCTCCGTTGCTTTCACCGTCTATCGATACCAGTAACCCTGTAAGCTCATCACGTTCTACTAGCAAGCCGTTTTGTGTTTGACTGAGCGTTTCACCTAACTTTTGATAAGTGCTGTCGTTGGCTATGTAGCGCTTCATAATCGGCTCACTTGCATCAGCGTTCTGTACTTCGGCTATCGTTTGCGCTTTTGCTTTGAGGTCGTCATCAGTTATTTTATGCTCAGCATCATCAGCTTGCTGGGCTTGCTCTTTTGCGAGTTTTTGTAATTCACTCTTTATCGCTTTGGTCTTAAATTCGTTGATCTCTTTTTGAGCTGCAAAGTTTTTTTGTGATTGCTGATACTCAGTTTTTGCTTTGCACGTTAGGCTTTTAAGTGGTTTCATACCTGCATCAAGTGCTGGACTTTTTTTAGTCGATGGGTTGCCAATAATAGCTCCCCATAAGTTTGGTACGACTTCCCAGTCGTCGTCGTACATTTTTGGGTAGATACTAACCTTTGTACCAATAACGCTTGCTAACGCGGTTATCAAAGGTATGGCAATATATTCAGCTGGGGTGCTTAAACGCTCAGCATGGTTATTCACGTAGCGCTGTAAGCTGTCGGGTAACATTCCATCAGTTACACTCTTAACTGGTGGCAGTGTTTTGCTAATCGGTTTGGGCTTTGGTTTGCCTAATGTCTGTAAGTCGATAACCTCAGCATCAGCGATCAAGTTATTGTAATCAGCGTTAAGCTCAAGCGCGTCATAAATGAGCGTATGTTCACAGATAATCGCTTCAACATTCACGCCTTTGAGTGGTGTTATGACTTTGGCCTTATTCTGTGAGGTCGTCATAATGGTGACTTGCTGCACCTCTGCAAAGTGCTTCACCGTCCGATTAAACAAACTCGGTACAAGGCAAGTGAGTACCGTTGCATCAATGCCTTGCTTGCAATAAGCGTTATAACATCGCACTGCCTCAGCAAGATCAGCTATGACTATCCACTTACTATCACGACTCATTGAGCCAATGACAAAGGCGCTCGGTATATCAGTATCAGATATAAAGATACGTCCATTATTGTCAAGCGGCGTGCTGGCGAGTGTGACAATCTCAGCTTGATTATTAACTTTTAGTAGTCCTATAGTACCAGCGGTGTCGAGTTGCTTCTCTCCTGCAAGCGCTCCTGTAAATATGGTAATATCTCTATCTAGATAGATAACTGAGTTTAACGTTCCATTGCTTAGTAAGCTTTCTAATGCGTCATGACCTGCAACATCTGCAAATGTAGCTAGTCTAAAATCTGCGATATGTTGTGACAAGCCTGTGCTAATAGCATGGGCTTTGTTATCTTTATCGGTTGTCATTGCTGCCCCCATCACCATGTGTTATGCGCTTTGCTTCCTGTTTATAGTGTGGGTAGTGATAAGCGCGTCTGTCTTTACGCTTTTGAGCTTTACCGTGTTTTGATTTGGCAAAAACTAATTGCGCGTCCATAAAAGTTTGTGATTTATCGCTGCTCATGGGTCACCTCGCTATACTGTACGGTACAAAACATTGGTGACAGTAGTAAGCCGATGACGACTACCCATACCATAAATTCTAGTAGCTTTGATGGTAGGCTGCGCTTGCCAGCTCGTACTTCATGCTGGGGCTGTAGGTTATCTTTAGGATTATTGCTGCTCATAGGGGTTCACCTCCAATTCAGGCATCAAGATCAGCTGGGTCATGATGCTTTCGCTCAAACCAATAGCGCTTTCATTAATACTCACCAAAGCCGCCCTTACTGCTATTATCACGCCTTTGCTGGCTGGGTCGCTAACTTCTATCATATTGAGCGCATAAGCTAGGCTTTCACAGTCCTCAGCGTAGCTTTGTATATAATCATCTACTAATGACAATTCATGACTATCTACTGCTACTATGCGCGGCTCTAATATGTCGTTTGATTGGCTCATGCGGCCACCTCGCTGTTAGATAACTCACTTTTAACTAAGGTTGGTTCATCGAGCCAATAGACTGCGAACCATTTATTGTTATGCTTGACCATTTCACTTTGAATAATCAGTCCTTCCGCTCGTAAGTCATATATGCGAGGGGCTAGACTTGTAATTCTGTAAAGACGGATAGATTCCCAAATAGTGATAGTCGCGCCTGTCATTAGGTGCACCCTGATTATCACTATTTGGGTCTTAGGAGCTTGCTCGTTGGTCACTGGGGCGGCGGCTGTAGTAGTCATGGTCTATACCTCCTCTTTTGAGTGGGCATGACTGTCTAGCCAGCTATTGATTTCAGACAAACGCCATAGACTAGCCCGTCCGATTTTTACGGGTGCTGGGAACTTGCCTTCATTGATTAGATGATAAATGTGTTTGGCGCTAAAGCCTGTGATGCCGCGTGTGGCGGCTTTGGCAGTGACGGTGCGCTGTTGGCCTGATCTAGTGGTATAAGTCTTGGCTTTACGCTCAGGTTGATTGGCAAGGTCTGCCATTCTTAGATATTGATCGACTAAGGTCATAATCATTTACTCCATAGCGGTTAAAGGAATGGGCGGTAATGCCCTGTTATGAAGTGAATGATAGGGGGTGCTATCGGCTATCACGCAAGCACTTTTGATATGATGTTATGGCAATAATATTGCTATCATGGCAATAAAAAACCCTTGATAGACAAGGGCTGATAGCTGTTATAGCAATAATTTAAAAATACGCCTATCTTTTATATTTTCCTCCACTTCTTGCTTCGCTATGACGGCAAACTTTATCAATATTTAATGCTAAAGCTTTTGATACACCATCAAAATTACCTGTTATCCATCTGACAATAATCTCTTGCTTTGGTGCTGATTGATTAGGATTGTAATCAAGCCAAAATTCGGTGATGACTTTATCCATGATGTTCATGGCCGGGGTCGTATAGGAACGTCTATCAGTCGTGGATTGTTCTAACTGGCTTTTGAGTCTGGCTATTTGGTCGTTAGCGGCTTCCAGTTCATTGATCAACTGCTCGTTGGTCTCAGATTCGCTATAAGTTACTGTTGGCGCTCCCATTGAGAAACTACCAGTATTTTTTGCGTCTTCTATTTCTTGTTCAAGTTCAGCTATACGCTCTTTATCAGTTTTTTTATTTCCTTGCTTTAACGCTAATTTTTCAGTTACATGGTTCACAGTAGCTTGCTGCTTCTCATAATTAGGCTTAAGGTTTAACACTTTTATATGCTCAGCATTAAAAATATCGTCTTTCAAAAAATATAATTTTGAGAAATCGTCATTTTTTTCTAATTCAGCCATAGTACGTAATGGGTAATCTTCTTCTTTATTATCACTGTTGATGATAAAGTCTCCTAAATAAGACTCTGTAAAATAACTACTATAAGAAGGTTTATCATAAATTGGCGTGTCGTAGTTACAAAGTCCACAATACCTACCTAAGTAAGTTATAACTTCATCATTAGTATTACCAGTATGATTAGCAACTAACCTGATAAAGTCACCAATACTTATATATTTATTATCCTCGTCTTTTATCAAGTCTATCAAGTTCATCATTCGCACCCTCACACCCTTAAATAAAAAAGGAGCAAGGCGCTGACAGAAGGGTGCGGTTACTGTCGTTCGGGTAATTAGTCCTAGCCTTGCAATCGGTTATAACAGCGTTTGACGCTATCAATATCGGCTTGCCAGCCCAATGCTGGCGATAATTAGTAAAGCGGTGTTGTTAAATGTTGTTAAAGCTGCTCGGCAAGTTTGGCCAGTACCTCAGACGATACACCTTGTGCCTGTAGGCTCTTTATCAATATGTCCTTATCATGCAGCGCAATATCAGTCGCTTGCTCATTGCGACTATCCATCTCTTTAGCGAGTTTATCAGGGGTTAGTAAGTCAAAGCTCACCGCCTTGCCAGCTCGTAGATCATCAAGGTGGTCTGCCCATTTATTCATCATCACCTGCCGTTCGGCTAAGTGTGCTGATAAGTCATAACGCTTTTTGACGCTCGACTGTTCAAGGTGCGCTAGCTGTATCTCGATCAAATTATCATTAAATTGCAGTTCATATAGCCCCGTGCTGGCAAGCTGTCTAAAGCCGTGACCTGTCATCTTAGGGTAGGGGTCACCCGTATAACCCATGCGCTTGAGTGCTTGATTGAACCATACCTCACTGTAGGGCTGGCTGCGTTCAAAGTTATAGAAGACATAACCCGTCTGCTCCGTTAGTGGACGCATACGCTCAATAATAGCCATAGCTTGCGGTGATAGTGGAATTATGTGATCTTGACGCATCTTCATCTTATGCGCAGGTATGCGCCATACGTTTTTATGATAATCAATCTCTGACCATTCAAAGAACCTAAGCTCTTTCGTTCTGACAAAGCAAAGCGCCATAAGTTGCATACCTGCCACAGTTTGGTCATGCCCGTTTGGATTGTCTTTACTGTAGTTGTCAATATTGTGTAATAGGTCGGGGAATTGGTGCTGTTCTACCGCCTTCATGCGTTCGGCTTTGTGTGGTCTAAGCGCCTTACTGCGTCCAAAAGCTACATTGATTATATCGTAGCCCAAGGTATTGATAGCATATTCAAACACTGATGTTATAAACGCCACGCTCTTGTGAGCGGTGTCTGATGTCCATTTACCTTGCTTTTCGAAGTAGGTTTGAACGGCTAATCCTGTTTTGATCACATCTTGAGCCGTGATAGCTTGAATAGGGTAGTCACCAATATGCGGCGATACATGCTTATCAAGGTAGGTTTGAAGTTTTTGTACGTTTTTAGGGGTGGTGTCCGACTTATCATTGATATAGCTTTGTGCTATTACCTTAAATAGGTCTTTTTGCTCAACACTGCTTTTATGCTGGTTCTTATTGACAGAAGGGTCAATACCATCATCTAGCAGCTTTTTAGCTCTATCACGCTCAGCTCGCGCTTGTTTAAGAGTAACATCAGGCTTGAACACGGTATCAACATCTTGCTTAGATGATCTGTATGTCCCAATGTGAAAGGTCTTCTGTTTGGGCTTGATATCTTTGTCTGACTGATAACGGTAAGTCATTACCCAGTACAGCGAACCCTTTGGATCATGAACTAGATAAAGGCTATTGCCATCGCTATATCTTTTGCGCTTAGCTGGTGGGTCAAGCTTAGCAATAGCTTTTACGCCATTGACACTTAATAGGTAGTTTTTGCGCTCAGCCATTGTCACACCTCAATTAGCTACGATTGATAATTACCGTGTACAACAGTGATGATATTTATGTACAACAAGATAATGGTAATTTCATATATGTACATCGGTATGTACAACATTGTAGAGGTGCTAGTAGGTAATGACAAGTATTTAATAAAGACTGAGAACTAGGTATGACATGGGTTTAAAGGACTTGAGGTAATGCGAGGTTATGTCTAAATACAATGATTGGCGCGCCCACCAAGACTCGAACTCGGATCGGTCGCTTAGGAGGCAACTGCTCTATCCTGTTGAGCTATAGGCGCGTTGTGGAGAGACATTGTAGAAAAAAGCCGCGCCAAAAGCAATGAGCAATCTACAAATAGACAGATTATCTTTATTTGCCATTACTGAGCGCGTCGGCGACGTCTACGGGGTTTTCACTTGAGGCTTGTTTGGCGCGTGACGTTGGATTAAATAAATCATCTACGCTGTTTTTATAGCCATCGATATTATCATAATCGTATTTTTTTAATATATCCTGTCCTGCGCTCGATAGCAAAAAGTTACGAAAGCTGATGGCAACGCTATTATCGGACAAAATCACCCCGTCTAAGCTTTCTTCATCTGTTAATGCATAGCTAAATGCATTTAAACTGCGCGCTTCTTGATTGTCTGTTTTGGCTTTATTGGCAGTTTGCCCCATCTCTGTATCTGCCGCTTGGTCATGAGAGGCGGTACTGGCTTGCTTTTTATTAAACGCATTTTGCATCAGCGTTAGCTGGGCTTGCAAAGGCTCAAGGCGTTTGGCTGTCAAGCTACCGTGGGCGATGATGATGTCTGTACCGATGTTTGAGGCAGGATGCTCGGCGGCCATGTCGCTATCTGCTAATTGCAAGAACGCATGAGGGGGCACATAATTGGCCAAAACTTGTACGTGCGGATAGCGAGACTCAAAGCTGACAATCACATCATCCAAAGGCACTTGTAGGCGCTCTTCTGCTTGTACATACAGGGTGGAGGTTGATATATCGTCCTCTTCACTCTCTGCCGTTATGGCTGACGCTTCATTATTGCTTGCCATAATCGGCAAGGGGTCTATATTTTTACGGTTACTGATCCACAGCCACATAAAAATGGCGATAAAAACGATGAGCAATAGTAAAATTAGCCCAGCCAGTAGCAGCTTGTAGTCTTTCATATATGACTGCTCTTCTTATAATCGGTAGTGAATGGTCAAGGTGGTACTCAGATAACGCAAAAAATCAGACTTCGATATCAGAGTGCGCCCTAAGAGCTGCTGCTATCAGGTTATTATCCCTAAAGCGACTGATGCAGCACTTCCTCTGCCAAATCTGCCAGCATGTTTGCAAAGATATCCGTCGTGGCAGCGGTATTTATGGCCGAATCGTTGCCGCTTGGACTGTTGGTTTTTAGGCGGCTGGGCGCGCTGGTATCATCGTTTTTGCTCGCCGCTGCTGGATGATAGTGTGAAGGGGAAGTGGGTTTGTTGTCAATGGTTTTTACTTGATGAGCGGCAAGCGGCGACTCACCTGTTGATAGCTTGTCTTTGAGCCATTTAAAGCCATGCGCCTGCCACCATGCTTCAAAACGTGACAGTGAGCTACCGTGGACGGCGGCGGGGAGGTTTAGAGTACGAAGCTTTTGTGCCAGTATCGGATCGCTGATGGCTTGATGAATGCTCAAGTAGAGTCCGCTACTATCGTCGGTATAAGGCTTTCGGTTTTGCCAGGCGTTATCGTTGATTCGCATACGTGGCAGTTGCCAGAGCTCGCCGCGATAATAGACGACGTACAGCCGTTTTTTTGGATGGACGAAAATGGCATCAATAGGGCGCAGGGGCATAGTAGTTGTTTATCTCGTTGACAAAAGAGTTAAGGTAAAAACTTAACGACATCCATTGTCGCAGGCTGTCTTACTGAGTAGATGATATACTGGCAAACCGCCATAAACAATGGCACACTGATCGGCAAGTGACGCATCTTGCGCTTTTTATCGTTATCAAGCTGCTTTATCATGCATTCTGATATTGACATTATGCTAGCAGAAATGTAACAAGCGAACGACCATCAAACATGAATTGATGAGTGTCGTCGGCAGTATTGCTATTATGCTTTGCACCATGACAGACTATGTTTGCACGTTACTGTACCTGATCGTACCTAGCATGCTTCCGTCGCTTCGTTATTTTATTGTCACTCCAATTAGATCGCCTTTATGTTTAAAATCATTCAGTCCCACCGTACCGAGCTGTTGGTTGAGCAGTTGTTAGCTGCCTATAAGTCCAAAAACCAACCCGTCTTTGAGAAGTTTGTGGTCATTGTACCGTCCATGGTGCTTGGTGATTGGCTAGATAAGTCTATTGCAAGCCAAGCGGGTATCAGCACCTTAGTGACGACGACGTTTTGGGGGCAGTATCAGTGGACATTGATGCAAGATGTGTTGAGCCGTCACAATGCCTATTTGCTAGAACAAAACCCTGATGCGGCCACATTGAATGTACCTGAGGTGGCAGTGCTGTCACCAACGGTGATGCAGTGGCGCTTGTTTGGTTATTTGACTTATTATCAAGAAGCCATTGTCGCTGATGAAAAACATCCCGTTTATCCACTGCTGGCATCTTTGATTGATGAGCCGCAAGAAGAAGTGCAGCAGGATAAGGCACAGCAAGACGCGCGCATTTGGCAGCTGGCAAGTGATTTGGCAAGGGTGTTTAACCGTTACTTGACTCATCGTGAGGATTGGCTGGCGCTATGGTCGGACAATAAGCCACTTGATGTAGACAAGCTAATCGCAGATAAAGATGCACTCTCACTACGGTTTGATAAGTATGCGCGAGGCACCCCTGATTGGTTGGTGGTGCATTATGTAGAGCTAGAGATCGCGCAGCGTTTCTTATGGTCGCATTTGTTTGCTGATGTGCATCAGCACCGGGTGGCGCTTGAGGATACCTTTTGGTCAGCCTTAAAAGAAAACAAGGCAAATGAACGCGCGCAATTGCCCAAAGTGCTGCGCATTTTTACCATTCAGCAATTGCCACAGACCGAGCTCGACTTTTTGCAGCGCTTATCGCAATACATGGATATTACGCTACTACATTATAACCCGTCTAAGCTGTTTTGGGCGGATATCGTGGACAAGTCGTGGCTACAGCGTCAGCAGATTATCAACCCTGAAAGCGTGTTTTTGCGTGATTATGGGCACAGTTTGCTATCGCGTTTGGGCAAGCAGTCGCGCGATACTTTTGCGATGCTTGCGAATTTATCGGGTAATGAGCAGTACCAAGACGCACTCGTCGAATGGCAGGATATCTTTGATGAGGGCGATGATAGCAATAAGGGTTTGAGCGATGCGTTCGGTATTGATTCTGATGACAGTGGGCAACAGCTACAAGACAGCCCAAGCTTATTAAAGCGTTTGCAAAATGATTTATTGATGCTAGATGAGCAGTCTACCCAGCAAGCGACCGCAGCCAAAGTCTCGCAAGCAGTCAGTGAGCAAATAGAGCTGTCTTTTGAGCAAGTTGATCAAAAGCCGCAAGAATCGGCGTGGTATGACGATGAAGTATTAGAAAACAAGCGCTTTGAGAAGGAGCGTTTGTGGGCGATGTCTGCACAAGACAATAGCCTCAGCATTCACTCATGCCATAGCCTACAGCGTCAGCTAGAAGTGCTGCGTATCATGATTGGGCGCTGGCTCAATGAACCCTTAGCATCTGGTGAGAAAAAACGCCATATATCCGATATTGTCGTGTTGCTGCCCGATGTTGAGCGGCATCATGCGCTGATCAGCTCTATATTTGTCAGTGGTAAAGGTCAAGATGGTTTAACCCTGCCAGCAAAGGTGACGGGGGTGGTTGATGCCGATATTCGTCAGCTATGGGAGGCTATTATTGGTTTTTATAAGTTGTTAGGCAGTCATAGCGCCCGCTTTGAAGCGGCTGAGGTGCTTGATTGGCTGATGCTGCCACCGCTGTATGAAAACTTCGGCTTAACCCATGAGCAGATGAGCCGTGGTTGTGATCTGCTGATCGAGGCAGGCTTTATTCGCGGTTTTGATGAATGGCATCTTAAACAAACCCTAGATAGCCACGACTATGATTACCGATTTACCTTTGCTCAAGCGTTAGATAGATTGACGCTTGGTCTGGTGATGCCAGAGGCCAGTTTGAGCGATTGCTTATACCCTTTGGCACAGGAGGACTGGCCAAGCACCGCCTTGCCAGAGATGACTCTGCCGCTGCCGCAAGTGAGCCTAAATGATGCGATGATTGTTGAAGCGCTTTGCCGTATTTATGCAGGCTTGACTGCGCGCCGTGATGACCATACAAAAAAACTCAAAGCCGAGGACTGGCTGGCGCAGATTGAGACACAAGTGATTCATCGCTACTTCGGTGATGTCGATCAGACACGTACGATGCGCGCCATCTATAATGCCATGAATGGCTTTAAATCAAGCCTGAGGGCCAATCGCCACTATCGACAGTATGCCAGTAGTGATAGTGCCAACAGGGAGGTAGAACACAGGCTGGCAGGTGTCGAGCAGTTGCCGCTTAAGCTGAGCTTTATGCTGGACAGTATCGAGGCGGAGCTTGAGAGTCAGCAGGTCAGTGCTGAGCCGACTGGAGTGATTACTTTTGGTCGATTTGGAGCGCTCAGAAACGTGCCTTTTGATTTGGTGGTGATGCTCAATATGGATCTGTCTGAGTTCCCTGGGCGTGACCGTGATAATCGCTATGATTTGATGAAAGCTGCCAATGCTCGCCGCGGTGATAGAGTTAGTGAAGATGACGATAATGGTGCGTTCTTAGACGCACTACTGTGCGCGCGCAGTGCGTGCTGGATATTTTATAATGGTCAAAGTCTGACAGATACCCACGAGCACCTGCCTGCCAACCCAGTCAGTGAGCTGTTGCAGTTTTTGCAAGGCGAGGTACAGTGGCAGGTCAACTCGCTTGAAGCCTTAGATACCTTAGACGCATTGCCTGAGAGTGTTGACTCTACCACCGAGAGTCTTAAGCGTTATTTACCTAAATTGATTAAGCAGTGGCTGGTGACGGAGCATCCGGCACTGCCTTTTCACGAGAGCTTGTTTGAAATAAATAGTGAAGAGGCGGATGCTTTTGAGCAAGCATCTGATACGTCTACGACTCATTCAACCCTTCATCCCAACCAGAGTGAGAGCGTCGATAAAGACAAGACAGATGCGCTGGATGCTATTTTGCATACCGCCATGCGCAAAACCAAGCTTGCGCAACAACGCCAATTTCCGCCCGCGCCGCTGTGGCAAGCGGTGTTTCATACCTTAAAGGATAGTGCATCTTATGAGCAGACAGCGCTGGTTGGTTTGCCGACTAAGTCCCAGTATGAAGCCATCGCTCAGCTGCTTGGACACTCTCTAGGTCAATTGGGGCAAGTAGACAATCAAACCTTAGCGGCATTGGCTGAGATGCTATCACTAGACGCAGAGTCTGGTATAGACACTATTAATATCGACGCTATGTTTGATACGGTGTTCAATATTGAGGAGATAGACGTTGAAGGCGCATTGGCCTATCAAGTGCGTCATCCTGCCAAGGCGTTTTTGCGTACTCAAAAGGTGCATGTGGTGCAAGGCGAGGAAGCGATGGCTAATCAAGAGCCACTATTCCTAGACAATCTGACGACTTATCAGATCAAAGCGCATTTGATTCATGAACTGGCAAGCGATGCCGCTAATAACCATGTCGAGACTACAGACAAGCAAGACCACCCAATTTTAATGTATCAAAAAATCATGCCAGCAGGGGTGGCGCGCCAAACGACCTTGCCCAATCAGCAGCAAAAACTGCAGCAGCAATGTCAGGAGTTTAAAGAGCAGCTAGTTGCTAATGGCTTGGACAATGATTTGGATAATGCCCAGCTAGTTGATGGAAATGGTATAAGTGGTTTGCAGCTACTGACCCCAACGATCGAGCATCCCGTGCAGCTAGCGCTAGCATCTGTGCTAACTGATGCTAGTAATGAGGCTGATGATACGTCATTACTAAAACTATTACCTAAAGTGGTTAAAATAAAAGGCTCAGTACCAACATCAGTACCGATAGATGCTAATAATCCTCGTGCTACCCTACAGGCTGGCATGTCCTATGCCGAGCAATCCCCCAAGCAGTGGTTAAATATACTGCCCAATTCTGCTAGCCCCAAGCATTTAATCAAGTTTTGGTTGTCACATCTGTATTGGCAAGTCGCCAGACGCACAACTGCCGAGCAAGTCGCAGCAGATGATGGCGTGAGTATTTGGCGCTTTAATAAGCCAAGCTCGCAAGTTGGTAAATATAAAGATGTAATTGCATTTAAGCTCAGCCCTATTGTGTATGAAGATGCGTTGGTCGAGCTGATAAAATGGGCAATTTTTGGCAAGCTAGTCGGTCAAGTGCCGATTACCTTATTGCCAGAATATGCGCTCAGTTATCTTGATAAGTGCGCAAAAGCGGCAGAGAGTGAAGACGAGAGCGGCAGCTATTGGACAAAACGCGCAGACTTCTCAGATTGGTTAAGACCTAACTATCATGTAGACACGGTATACGATACCTGCTCGCAGCATGCCATTTGGCAATATGTACTGCGTGATCAAGATGCCTTTAACGCCTTATCAGCAGCCTTAACGACGTTAGCGCAGCCGCTGTATGAGCCGATGTATAAAGCCCTGCAAGGTCTAGATAGTTAGCTGGCTAGTTGTTTACTTACTAGTTGTTTACTTATTATTTAACACGGTTCGTTTTTTTTACCCTTTGGTATGACAAATAATAAAAAGTGTATGCCCCTATGACAGAATTTATCACTGATACACCGATATCACCGAGTTTTGACGATGAATTGTACCAATCCTCTTCTCAAAGTGTAGACGTTGCAGAGCCCAAGGCTGAGGTGATACCAGCGATTGAGGTGGCATTGACAGGTCGGCATCTTATCGAAGCATCAGCTGGTACGGGTAAGACTTGGACACTTACGGGTATCGTACTGCGCTTGCTCATTGAAGCACGGCGCGCGCCAGAGCAAATCATTGCAACGACCTTTACTCGCGCTGCGGCAGCCGAGATGCGTCAGCGCATTCATGATCGTTTGGTGGATTTTTATCAGCTGCTGCAATGGGTGAGTAGCCTGAGTGCCAGCCCTGCAAATAAAGAGCATTTATATCCATCCATCCTACAAGTGACGCCAGACAACGATAAAGATAAGGAGAATAGTCAGGTAAGTCAGCATGCAGACACGGATGCGACTGCTGAAAAAGGCGCTGATGAACTCAACCAAGACATTCAAGACATTGACTATGACTATGATAAAGCCCATGACAAAAAAGCCGCGGCCAAAAAGCGTGTACAAGCAAAACAAACTCGTGAAAAATGGCTAGTCGCGCAGGCAAAAGGTGCGCGCTTAGATGACATCATGCAAGATCCTATCAATCTGCATCTGGTTGGCTACTTGCTTGATCATGTATATAGCTATCCTATGACAGAGGCGATTCGCCGTACGGCATTGGTGTTGACGACCTTGGACAAGCTGTTTGTCGGTACCCTCGATAGCTTGGCACAAAAGTGGCTTACAGAATACAGTAGCGAGACAGGCCACCAGCAAGGCATGGCCATTATTGACGACAGTAGTATCGAGCAAGTGACGGACAGTACCATTCATGATGAACTGCGTCAGTTTCAAAGCCGACTGTACCATGAGCAGCCCAAGCTTTATGCATTGATGGATCAGCAAGGCAAGCTGACGGCGGTGGGCGACCACAAAGGCTTTGTCACGCGCTCCCTGAATTTTATCTCTGCGCCGATTGATGAGGTAAGGCTAGCAGATTTTGATTTTAGTCTATATGAGCAGCTATTGCATGAGTTTGCGACATTAGATTTGGCAGATATTCAGCCGTATTTAAACCCTGATTATCGAAAGTCTCAAGGGTTTCATGGTGGTTCCAATTTATTCAAGCAATTTGATGCCATTATTGAGGTGCATCAAAAAATAGCGGAACATCAGCTGGCGTTTACCAGTTATTTAAATGAACGTGAAAATAAGATTCTTACCTCATTGCAGGATTCTAGATATCCCAATGAAGAAGGTAAAATTAAGAATTTTAATAAGAATAGAGAAAAAGAGCATGAAGCGTTTTTCGCGTTAGAAACCATCAGTAAATTAATGGCTATCTTGGATATGGTTGATGGTTTAAATCAGCATATTGTGATGTTGTTAGCCAATCTCAATCGCCATATCGTGCTGGCGGTGCGTGACAGACTGCCGGTTATCTTAGAAGAGCGCGGTGAGACCACCTTTAGCTTGCAGATGGTACGCTTAAACCAAGCATTGACCGGTCGGCAAGGAGAGAAGCTAGCGCGTTATATTCGTCATCATTATCCAGTGGCATTGATTGATGAGTCGCAAGACATCAATGGCGAGCAAGCCATTATGATTGAAAGCATCTATTTGCCGAAGCGTAAACCGTCGGCCAATGACAAGCAGGCTACGGGTAATAAAGCGAGCAATAAAGCCAACCATGAATTTTTGCTATTGGTTGGTGATCCTAAGCAGGCCATTTATGGGTTTCGCGGCGGTGATGTCGCCAACTACAATTATATGAAAGCCCAGTTTGACAAAAGCAGCCTATGGACGCTCGATACTAACCGTCGTTCAAACGCCAGTGTGATTAACGCTCTAAACTGTTGGTTCGGTATGCCTGCGCCAGTGACTCAAGAGAATAGGCTGGCACAGTTAGGTAGTGGTATTTATTACCAGCACATCAAAGCTGAAAAGCAAGAAAATCAGCTGTCTTGGTTTCGTCAGCCAGACATGCCAAACAGCGACCAAAATAGTGACTCGGTAGATGACTTAGTAAATGACGTGCTCTCTGCTCAGCCCGTGAGTGTGTTGCACCTGCCTTATGATAAGGCGCTTGAGTACGACGAGTTTGAAATCACAGCCCGTCATATTGCCACCTTGCTGAGCAGCCATCAGACACTTAAAGGCAAGCCGATTCAACCGAGCGATATTGGTGTGCTGGCACGTGCAAAAAAAGACTTAAAGCAAGTCGAAGACGAGCTTGTCAAGCTTGGTGTGCCGACCTTGACCACCAGTGATGTCAGTATCTTTGAAACCATCATGGCAGAGGATGTGGCAGCGCTGCTGAGCGCCATGCTATACCCGTATCGTCACGATATGATCAATCGGGTGCTGACCAGTCATTTGTATGGCCTGAGCATCAGGGATGTCAAAGCCATGATGACGGACCATAAGTCAGGGGTTGTAGATTTAAATAGCGCTAATACACAAGCCATTGATAATAAGAAAAGCTATCAAGATTTTATTAGCTATTTAAAAGAAGGCGGCCAGCGTTGGCAGCACTTTGGCATATTATCGGCCATGCATTACTTGTTGGACAAAAGCCCTGTACAGCCGCAAGGCGTGTGGCAAGCACTAGCCGCGCATCCAGAAGGTGCGCGTCATATTATGGATTTGCGCCATGTGATGGATATCTTGGCGCAGTATGGTATCGGCATGGGTGAGTATGAGCTGCTAGCGTGGTTTAGACAGAACATAGATAGCGCGCCGAGCAGTGAGTGGGCTAAGCAATATCCGCTACCGACAGAGTCTGGCGTGCAGCTAATGACCATTCATAAGTCTAAAGGACTAGAGTTTCCCATTGTCTATGTACTGGGTATGGACGATGCCAGTAGAAAATCAGGTAATAAAGAAGACTATGGGTTGTATCTCTATAATGCGCAACAAAACCCTAGCCAGCAATATGCTACTCAACAAGACGTTTCTCAACAAAATCAGTCAGCGTTGGCGCAGCAATCGACAGGCAATCAGCGCCGATTCTCACCCTTGCAAGGCTCAGCCACTAAAGCAGACTATTACACTGAGTTTGAAACCCAAGAAGGTTTTGATGAGCTACGTCGCCTGGGCTACGTCGCCTTTACTCGTGCTAGTGAGCAGCTTTATGTGGTCTTGAAAGATGCTCATAGTAATACGAATGCGTGCTTGAGACCAGTCTGCTATTGGCTAGACGTACCGGCTAAGAATATTGAATTGCCAGATAGGCTCAAAGGCACCATAGGCATGATTAGAGGGCATAAGGTCGATGCGTTTTATCGTGATAACTGCGTGACAGCAATAAGCGCATTAACGAATAATGGCGCGCTTGCCTCGACTAAGCCCAAAACCGAGCCTATTCAGTATGATGATTTTTCAGAGGTTATGAAAATCAATTATTTTTATGGTTGGGCCAAGACCAGTTTTACCGCCTTGGCTCGTCAGCTAGATGAGTCGGCGCAGACAATGGCTGTGATGGATGAGCGTATAGATGATGCGGTAGATATTGATGTTGATATCAATATCACCGAAACGTCAGTTTCACCGTCACTGGGTGGTCATGAACCAGATAGTCATGAGTCTGCCGCGCAAGTCGGTCAGGCAAGTCTCAAGTTAGAGGATGATATTCGTTTTACCTTTGTCAAAGGTGCCAATGCGGGTACGTTTTTGCATGAGATATTTGAAAAAATTGATTTTGGCAATAAATCGCAGTGGCCACAGGTTATCGATAGGGCTGTCAGTAGCTATCAGCTGCCGCTGGTGTATAGCAGTGCTGAGGTCCAAAGCCGTCGCCTACAAGCAAAAACGCAAGACAAAGGTGGTAGTGCGTCATTAAATACTGATTTATTGGATTCGGAGGCGATCGATGTTGGTAAGCATGAAGCGCTCATTGGCTGGATAGAAGAGGTGCTACATACGCCACTCTTAGCGTCTAATCAGCCGTTACATGCTATTGATGCAGGCCATAGGTTTGCCGAATTAGAGTTCAATATGGGGCTATCAGAGCGTTTTAAAGCACAGGATATCAATCAGCTTTTTGAGAAGTACCTACCAGATGAGACCGACAAGCACATCAATCTGGTTTCGCAAAACAAAGCGCATTTATATCGTTATTTACGTGGTGAAATCGATTTAGTATATGAGCATGCTGGCAAGTATTATGTCGTCGATTATAAAAGTAACTTTTTAGGAAATAGCCTAAGCGATTATGACGAAACTACGCTCAAGCGAGCAATGTCGAAAGCAGGATATTGGTTACAAGCCGCCATTTATCAAGTAGCATTGCATCGGTTTTTGTCGATGCGAATTGCTGATTATATAGGCAATGAAGATAAATATTTGGGCGCGGTGGAGTATGTCTTTTTACGAGGTGTATATGATCCAGCCTCTCAGTTGGCGACTAAGGCAAAAGAGGCGAACACACTGAGCGGCGGCGACTCAACAGCCAGTAAGACAATGCCTGATAAGCCAATAAGCAATGTCCGCTACGGACTGGTGACTTGGGATATACCCATTGGTTTTATTAAGGCTTTAGACACGTTGTTTGGCATACCAAATTAGCAGTTTATAGTTTATCAAATCTAAGGATAACATAGTGCTGCTAGGATACTTTTTTAAAGCCCTAAATTGAACTGATTATATAAATATAGAGAAGAACACATCATGAGTAATAATAACAATAAAAGTAAGGCTGATATCAGCTCACAAGAAAGCTGGGCCAGTAATATTAGCGATTATATTTTGCTACGTCGTCAGCAAACGCATGTAGCCTATAGCAGGGCCGATGCAACGGCTAAGGAGAGTAGTGCAAAAGTAGACTCAGCATCAGATAACGGCTTATTTACCGCTCTATTTACTATGTTGGCTGCGCATTTAGAAGAGGGGCATACTGTACTCAGCATTCAGGAAACTGAGCATGAAGCGCCGCATAGTGGTCGGGTTGGTGGCGAGACAGTGACACTATATGAGTGGCAACAGCAGCTGTTAGAGATGCTAGCAATGCCACTGATTGCCTTGATTGACACTCAAATAGCGGTTCAATCAGAGGTTGATATTACGGCAGAGGCATCAATATTTGTGTTGCTGGAGAATTTGTTTGCTAAGCAAGACCAGTTATGGGCGCAGCTGGCACTTAGCAATCATGAAAAAGAGATGTTGGTTAAAAGGCTTGATGCAGTAGCGGCACTCTACCAGTTATTGAAAAATAGTAACTTAACGTTTTTTGCTAAGTTAATCGATGAGCACACTTTGTTCGCTGACGTTAATGCAAACGCAAACCATAATGAAAATAAAAATAGCCTAAGCAAAAATAATCAACCTATCATTTATCAGCACATTAACGGCAAGGAGCATGATAAACAAAACGCAGCAATCACGTTTTGGTTACACCGAGCGTGGCAAGCAGAATTTAACTTAGCGGCACGCATCAATACTATTTTAGACCAACAAGTAACGCCGCTTAAGATAGCAATACCTGACAACCTTCACGAAAATCAGATAAAGGCGATTGATATCGCCAATAAAAATGCCTTTAGTATCATTACAGGCGGCCCAGGCACGGGCAAGACTTACACCGTGGCGCAGCTGGTGATGGCATTGCAGCAAGCGACAGAGAGTAGGGGGGCGGCACATGAAAAAATCAAGTTTAGTACAGACAGTGCTAGCCTAGCGTTAGCCGCGCCAACGGGTAAAGCGGCACAGCGTATGCAAGAGTCTTTGCAAGCTGCGTTAGACGCTGCGAATGTCGAACTACAATTACAAGAAGCCAAAACCATTCATCGCTTGCTAGGTATCGGACGTACGGGCAGACCGCGTTATGATGCCAATAATCCACTTGGCGAGGATATCATTATCGTCGATGAAGCATCGATGCTAGGGGTGGAGCTGGCAAATTACCTTGTCAGTGCAGTAAAGCCTGGGGCGCGACTGATATTGTTGGGTGATGCCAACCAGTTGGCTGCGGTAGATGCAGGGGCGGTATTGGCTGATTTATGCCGTATTCCGCGCTTGCAGGCGATTCATGCGGAGCTCACAGAGAGTCGCCGATTTACCGCTGACTCTGGTATTGGTAAACTTGCTTATCAAATAAATAAAATAGAAACCGACACGCAGGCTATTTGGCAGTTGTTAAAATATGATGAGGCACTGAGCTTTGAGTATATAAACAATATCAATAGCTTACCAACTTCATCAGCTAATGATAATGCTATAATAAATAGCCTAAGCGATAAAGAAAGAATATTAAAAGCAACTAAACATTATAACTCATACTTAAATAAAATCAAGAATCTTCTGCAAAACCCAATAGAAAAATCCATGCCAAAGTTAGTCAAAACAACCATTACTTCGCTAATGAACACCTTCAATCAGTTTCGAATATTAACTGCCGGCCACAATGGTGAATGGGGTGATCATTACATCAATAACTATTTTACACAGTGGCATCTTGCTGAGCTGAAGCTGCCTTTGGGTCAAAACACTTGGTTTCATGGCCGCCCTGTCATGATTCTACAAAACAACTATGAGTTAGGGTTGTTTAATGGCGATATTGGTTTTTGTTTGCAGACTAGCGATGATCGTAGCCGTCTCGAGGTGTTTTTTGAAAATAAGGAGCAGGGGATTGCTGTTAATTTGCTCAATGAAGAGGTCATTGCCACCGCTTATGCGATGACTATTCATAAATCCCAAGGATCAGAGTTTGATCATGTGATCATTACTTTTGACAATAGTCACGCAAGGCTGCTGAGTAAAGAACTGATTTACACCGCTGTGACACGTGCCAAAAAACAAGTGACCATATATAGTACAAAACACGCACTAGAAAAAGCCGTTCAAACGCCCACTGAGCGCCATACAGGGTTAGCCTTACAGTTTTAGAGTCACTACTAAACCTATAAGCAAAAAAAAGCATCCGATTAGGATGCTTTTAAAAATGCCCGCTTAAATAAAGCGCTTACGCTTCTTCTTTAATGGCATAAATACCTGGCAGGTGACGTAGATAACCATGGAAATCCATGCCACAACCATAGACATAACGGTCTGCAACGTTGATACCGACAAAATCCACATCAAAGTCAGGAACTTTGCGATCATGTTCTTTATTTAGCAGCACGCAGCATTCGATAGACAGCGGTTTTTCTTTACCAAGTTGTTCTACGACGGCTTTTAGGGTGATGCCTTCGTCAAAAATATCATCGATCAGCAGTACGTGCTCACCTTCGATACTGACATCAGGCTTAAATTTCCAGTCTAGCTCATTGGTACCTTCGTTATCACGGTAGCGTGAGGCATGGATATAATGCATACGATGATAAAAAGTCAAATGGGTCAGTAGTTGACCAGCTGGAATCAATCCGCCGTTCATCACGACCATGACGATAGGATTTAGGCCAGCGTAGTGCAGGTTGAGCTGAGCGGCCAGACGCTCATAAGCTGCGGCAACTTCGATACTGCTAATAAGGCACTCTGAGTTGCGTAGGGTTTTTTCGATTTCTTGGTTACTAATTTGGGTCATGGGTTGCGCCTTTGATAAAAGTGCCGCCTATTTTAGCAAATTTTACTAAATTTGCCCAACATTCCAGTCTTAATAAAAATATAATATTCGCTATTCTGGCTTTTTTACGATAAAGGGGCGGTAATAATTGGCCAAACGGTTTAAGGAAGTATCTGGCAAATCGGGCAATAGCTTGTTTAATGCCATAGACATGCCTTTGTCGATGGTCGCTTTGGCAACGGGCACAGATTTGCGTTTGATCATGCCAAGCTTCAAGGTTTCAGCATAGCGGCTGACAAAGTGTGTCAACGTTTCCTCGTTCATGGTTTCAAGCGCGGTTTTAAAGGTTTTCATATCTGTATGCTCAGGCGTAATCGCTGCAAAGCCTTTGTCGATGGTCATGGCGTCTTTATCAGACAGCTGAAAACCAATGCGCTTGATACCATCATTATCGATAAATGTCGCTCGATCTCTTAAAAAATGAAAGCTGGGTAGCACTTCTTCGTTGTTTTCTTTACCCAGTAGGATGTTTAATAGCGTGTCCGTCGCTTTTTCAACGGTGCCGACCACTTTGCGCATGGCTGCTTGACGCTCAGGGTTTGGAATGATATCCACTAAGCCGACGAGTAGGTTGTCAATCAGGTCACGCGCGGTTTGGTGAGTCAACGCGTCGCGATAAGGGTAGTAATCTACTGACTCATTTGATTCAACCACTTGCTCTGCTTCAGTAATAAGCGCTTTTAATTTGTCTGAAGGAACGAATCCAAAATAATGTGCCATGCTAACTCCTTTATTTGTTGTTTTTAACGTCTTACTACTGTTGTAACCTTTGTAACCTTCAATAAATCAGTTACCATCTAAGGCATGTCTTTTATCAAAACATACAGGAAGTGAAGACATGCTTATAGATAGACAAAGAAAAATTCATCAAAATTTGTGTTCATTTACCAAGCGTTTTAATCTTACAATACCATATGAAAAATCGGTGCTATCAATCAAATCAATGATCAGCTGCTATGTCTTTGATAGCAATGTTCTGAGGCTTTCATCGCTCACTAATTTAGCATACTTTTTTGATTTTGATTTAAAAAGCTTGAACTCATAAGGCCATCTAATACTTGTCTAGGGAGAGATAAGATGAATAGTGCTATTGTACTGCTAATTGCAGTTGCTGCCATGCTCTGCGGTTATGTGTTTTATTCAAAATTTATCGCCACAAAAATTCTGGCATTGGACAACAGTCGTCCCACGCCAGCTCATACGATGAAAGATGGGATTGATTACGTCCCTACCAATAAGTATGTATTGTGGGGACATCATTTTACCTCAGTGGCAGGGGCGGCACCGATCATCGGTCCAGCTATTGCAGTGATTTGGGGCTGGGTGCCTGCCATCATTTGGGTGGTGTTGGGGACTATTTTTATGGCGGGTGTCCACGATATGTCCGCTATTTGGGCGAGTATGCGCAATCGCGGTCAGTCGATTGGCTCTATCGCGGGTACGGTCATGGGCACACGTGTGCGCAGCTTGATGATGGTCGTAATATTTTTATTGTTATTGATGGTCAATGCGGTGTTTGGTGTTGCTATCGCCAATATGATGATAAAAACGCCGTCTGCTGTACTACCAGTGTGGGGCGCGTTAGTGGTGGCCTTTATCATCGGTCAGTGTATCTATCGCTATAAGATGAATCTGGTTTGGGTGTCTATCATTGGCGTCACTGCTTTATATGGGCTGATTTATCTTGGCCCTATGTTCCCTGTGGTGTTACCTGAGACCTTTATGGGTCTTCCTGATAATGCCCTGTGGATCATTATCTTATTTACTTATGCGGCGATTGCATCGTTATTGCCGGTGTGGATGCTATTGCAGCCGCGCGATTATATCAATGGTTTGCAGTTATTTGTCGGTTTGGTTTTATTATACGCGGCAGTATTTATCGCAACGCCAAACATCGTCGCCCCAGCCGTCAATACCGCACTGCCAGTCGGTACGCCTTCGCTGCTACCTTTGCTATTTGTGACCATTGCCTGTGGTGCTATTTCAGGGTTTCATGGATTGGTGGCGACTGGGACGACCTCCAAGCAGATCGACAAAGAAGAAGATGTGCGCTTTGTCGGGTATTTTGGTGCACTGGGTGAGGGAATGCTGGCGCTCGGTGCCATTCTTGCGGCCACTGCCGGCTTTGCCAGCTTAGGGGATTGGCAAGCGGTTTATCAAAAATTTGGTGACGGCTCTGTGGGGGCCTTCATCGATGGCGGTGCCACCATACTCAACGCCGGTGTGGGTATCGATATCGTGCTATCCCAGACCATGCTTACCGTGATGGCAGCTTTGTTTGCTGGTACTACGATGGATACTGGTGTTCGCTTGCAGCGCTATATATTTCAAGAGTTTGGTGAGATTTACAAGCTACCTGTACTGAGTAAAAGCGTCGTGGCTACCTTGCTTGCCGTAGGAAGCTGTTTGCTATTGGCATTTGGCGCTGGTGGTATAGATGGCGCTGGTGGTATGATTATCTGGCCACTATTTGGTACGACCAACCAGCTCATGGCAGCCTTAACCTTGATGATCGTCACAGTTATCTTACTGCGTAAAGGTAAGCCTGTCTGGTATACCTTAGCGCCTTTATCATTTTTACTGATCATGACCATCTTTGCATTATTAATTCAGCTAAAAACGTTCTTTAATGATGGTAATTGGCTACTCATTATTATGGATATTGTCATTTTAATCGCCACGATTTTAGTGATGTTTGAGAGTCTGTCGGTACTGCGTAAAGAATGGACATCGCATAAAGCTAAAACGGACTCCTAGTTGAGGTTAGAACCTATCACCCATATCTTTATAAAAAACGCTAGCAGCAATTGCTGGCGTTTTTTGTATGAGGTAGGCATCATAGGTATGATAAATAAGCAAAATGCGAGTAAATCATGGAAGATAACAAGACACCAAATAACCTAGAAAACATGCCAGACCGTCTAAAAGATAACCAATCGTGGTGGCAACGGCTTGTGGCAGGACTCAATGAGTTTTATCATGCACCATATCGTCAAACGATGGCACGGGCAGCGCGTGACGAAGAAGATTTTTTTATGCTGATGATGTTTGCAGAGAGCCTCGGTATTGATAATCCTGCCAGCTTTTATACCTTAGAGTTACAGCCGTTATTTTTAGAAAACTTTCACGAATGGCACACGCGCATGGGTATGTATAGATGCCCATTTGACCATGTTGGCTGCTGCTAATCGTTTATTTATGATTGAAAAATAAAAATAATATAAGAAATGAGATAAAAATATGGCATTACATCCTCTACATACATTAGTAGAACAACTAAAAGCACAACCGATTATATTTATCGGCGGTAAGGGCGGTGTGGGCAAGACCACTACTGCCGCCGCCCTTGCCAGTTATTACGCAAGCCAGCAGCAAAAAACGCTGATTGTCTCAACCGATCCGGCCCATAGCTTGGGTGATGTGCTTAATATGCGGTTAAGTAACGAGAAAACAGCGGTAACGCCTTATCTTGATGCTATCGAGCTAAATCCTGACGTCATCGTCGATGCGCATTTTGCTCAAGTGGAGCGCACAATCAGTGCTTATGCCAATCCCGATATGATGCCCAAAATTCGTGAGCACCTGCGTCTATCTAAGTCGGCACCCGGTGCACAAGAAGCAGCGATGCTCGAATCCATGTGTCAGCATTTAGTCGAAGCGGCTGATGCAGGCTATGAGCATATTATCTTTGATACTGCACCGACAGGGCATACGCTACGGTTGCTAGTACTACCAGAAATGATGGGCGCATGGACAGATGGATTATTGGCACAGCAAAGGCGGCAAGCCAAATTGCGCTCGGTGGCGAACCATTTAGACAGTCACAAGCAAACGCGTGGTAGTGGTGGTCAAAAAAACAGCGATCATGATGTGCCAAATCCATTTGCTGCAAAAAAATCGGATCGCTGGGAGCAAGCGGTAGCAGTACTAGAAAAACGCAAAGCACTGTTTCGTCAAGCAGGCCTACTGCTGCATGACCGTGGCCAAACGGCGATTGTCTTGGTAATGACCGCCGACGTGTTACCACTGGCTGAGACCAAACGCGCTGTCTCACAATTAGAGGACAGTAAACTGCCGCCAGCAGCGATAGTAATCAATCAACTAATCAAACCGACGCAGGCGGATGCATTTTGGCAGCATCGCGCCGAGCGCCAGCAACAGCTACTGCAAGATATTGAAAGCAGTTTTCCCAATTATTCGCTATACCCAATCTATTTGCAAAAAACAGACGTACGCGGTACAGATGCATTAAGTACCTTGCTAGAGGCTTCATTCTAGCTGGTCACTCAGACTCACGTGATTGTAATTTGCTCGCCAGCGACCACGCCATATCGGCACGTAATAGCTGAGCCTGCTCGGATTTACCGCTACTAAGCGATGACCACTGCGGTTTGCCGCGCGCTTTTTTGAGCTCGCTTGGTAGTTTGTGTGTCGGCCATGGCGTGACGGTATGGCCGTCGTCATCTAACGCTTGCTCAGTATTGGTTTTTTCCCCTTTATACAGCAATTGCGTGGCATCAGTTGCTGCATGACCGCGATGGCGCAGGGCGGTAAGCAAATCTATCGCACGCGTGGCGAGTAAGGTTAGAGTGGCAGGGTCGATATATAAGCGCTTTACGCCAGTGATTTTATCAGCGATGCTACTGGTATTAGACAATAACCCACCTGCGATACCACCGATGGCAGCGCCCAATCCCAACGTCGTGCCAAGGGCCGCCGCATCAATACCCAAGCCTAATAGTGCACCTGCTGCCGCGCCCGACGTGGTGCGAATACCATAGCTTTTGAGCAGCTCAGGGTCAAAAGGATCTTGCTGGTACGCTTGCAATTCAAGCGGGGTGGCTGCTACCGCATTATCATAAAACTTATATAAATTGAGCAAATTGTGCTGCATCGCCCGTTCGCTTTGCCTCACCGCTTCTTGCATTTGTGCAAGTATGGGCATTGGGTCATCATCTTCATTGATTTCATAAACGAAAGCGGCGACATTTAATAAAAAGTCGGCAATGATGATATTGGCCTCATCATACAGCTGTGCCCAGTTCTCTGTTCGACGCGTCATCAGTTGCTCAAGCATCTCCGAGTGAGTGAGCATGGTGGCGAGATTTTGCCATAGGCGCATCTCGTCTTCAAATTCAAAGGCGACGGAATCAAAGCGCGTCGATATATGCAGATTGCGTCTTGCCAGCATCGTTTGCCACTCATCGATATTGGCACCCTGACTGTCGGTAAAATTAAATACTGGCATCACTGGTATCGCCGCCCACGATAAAATAGCCAACTCGTCTTTGTATTTACCGAGTACCGGCTCACGCGCATCGACGACATAAATGGCCATATCGCTTGCCAGCAGCTGCCGAATCACTTTGGCTTCTTGGCTATAGTCGTCATTGCCGCCACTGCTCGTTAGGGCATCACCACCTTGGGCAATATCTGCGGCCAAAAACTCCTGCAAACGCTCAATACCATCACGGCGACTGGCCGTATTGTCTTCTAGCCAATCCATCAGTCCTGAAGCGTCCTCTAGGCCAGGGGTATCATATAGTATGACCAAGTCTTCACCGGTTTGGCTATCTGTGAGTTTGGCTTGCTCCACATGACGCGTGGTGGCCGCCTCATTTTTGACTTCACCAAAATAAACATCACGTAATAGTGTGCGCAGGATAGAGGTTTTACCTGTGTTGGTATGGCCAACGACTGCCAGTTTCAGCGCTTCGCCACTGGCGATGGTTGTTTTTTTGCCAGCGTGCGCTGTCAAGTCGTTTGATTCTTCAGTGGCATGAGTCTGCGTAGATGCTGTTGGCGCGGCCTTTACATACCCTACATGGGTCTCGTCTTTTAGAGCTTTGTCGGCAAATAGGCCGACGGGCTGACCATTGGTTTTATTATTATCCATTTTATGTTTCCGTATTATTCATATATATATAAACGCTAGAGCTTTTGTGCAAATACCAAAAAACGTGACTAACTGTCCACTAGACCAATGTTTCGCGCCGCAAGCGCGGTTTGCCACTGTTGATAGCGAGTGTCTTGGTTTGCTATCGTCTGCACCGAGCCTTTTGCCAAAGTGCCATCACTAAGCAGCTGGATAATAAGCCCGTCTGCCGCATGCTCTGCGATACGATCGATTTTACGCAGGGTGCCGCGATCAGGCAGCGCATTACTATGAACGCCTAATAATACTTGCACGGGGTGCTTATCAAGATAGCTTGTCAAGCGCTCCATATCCTCGCGGTCATCAACGATACCGAAATCCTCTATCTCACTATTATCATTAATATCGGCATCAAGACCCCCATGCCACCAGTTGTCTTGCTTTGCTGGATACTCGAGTAGGGCCACCAGTTTTTTACCAGTGCTGACCGTCGCTTTTGGCGCGACAGGAGCGGGTGCTTCTTTAAAATCATCAGCATCCACCACATGACGCTGCCAAAAATTCAAAATTTTTTGATAATAAGGCTGCTTGATATCTAGGCGCATTTTTTTGCGGCGAAACATCAACGCACAAAACGCCCAAGCGATTGCTCTAGGTACGATACCATACATCAGCAAGCTTCCTACCAGCAGCCCCGCCCATTGCCGCGCGGCAGACAGCGGCATCGCCTCAGTCACCATGCGGCTTTGGGCGATAGCGGTACTGTCTGGCACGTCAAACCCTACCAAGCTTGGCAGCCAGCCGAGTATCTGAGTCAACGTGATAAGCGCCTGATCAGACAGTAAGGTCGACTCCCAGCTAAAGCTGTACTGACGCACGATCAATAAAAACACAATGGCCAGCAGCATACCCGTCAAGGTAGCGAGCCATAATTGATGGCTAAAACGCCCCAAATACCAGCGCATACCGCTGTGCTGTAGTTGACGCTCGTACAAGTTCACGGCTGCTTTGGTCACATCGTCTTTACCACGAATAAGATAGCTGGGACTGACAAAACTGGCAAACCAATTGGACGACTGTTTGCCTTGATTGATGAGCGTCATCGCAAGCCAGCCTAAGAGCATAATGGTATGAAAGCCAAGCAAGCAGACCAGCACATAAAAGAAATTAACCACATTGGTCTGAAGTAGGGTAAACAGTCCTAGAAACCCTGAGATGCACCACACCACACTCATGACTATCATGATACCCTTGATGCGGCCATCAATCTTGCCGAGCACCCCTGCCAGCGCACCGTTACTATCAATACGTGAGGCGCGGCGGTGCAGTTTTTGGATAGGTTTTCCATCCTCACCTTGCAGCTTTTCGGTGATAAGTAGTGGGTCGGTTGCAAAGACATGCTGCTGTGTCTCAAGCGTGCGCACCAGCTCAGTCAGTTGGTCTTGGGGTGATAGCATAAGATATCCGTATAAAAGCGTTGATCAACAATCATCAGTTTGATTGTGTGAATGATTATTGTAGCCTATATCGTATGGCGGTGACTTCGGTTATTTTTAGCGTTTTTTCATAGTATATGTAAAATAAATGCGCCAAAATAAATGGAGAAATAAAGATAAGCAGCAGCCTATAATACAGATAACCATAAGGGCGATATTATGAAACAAAAAAATTATTTGGTCATTGGTGGCACCGGTGGTATCGGTCAGGCGATGGTGCAAGCACTCCTGCAGCGGCAACATCTGGCTAATGAGCAAAGCGATACTGATACAGCACATACCAAGATATATGCCACTTATCACAAAAGTCAGCCTGACTTTATGGCAGATCATTTGTATTGGATATCGATGGATGTGAGCGATGAGGATAGTATCGAACAAGCCATTGCTGATATTAAGCAACAAACCACTCATATTGATTGGGTGATTAACTGTGTCGGCTTATTACATACGCCACACAATCAGCCAGAAAAAGCGCTACGACAACTGGAGACGAACTTTTTTTTGCAGAGTATGCAGATTAATGCCTTAGCCAGTCTACTGATTGCCAAGCATATCAAGCCATTACTCGCAAAATCTGAACGTAGTGCGGACCACCCTGCCATTTTTGCGACCATATCGGCGCGTGTGGGCAGTATCAGTGATAATAGACTTGGCGGTTGGTACAGCTACCGTATAAGTAAAGCGGCGCTAAATATGGGTATGAAGAATTTGAGCATTGAATGGAGGCGGTCACTAAAGGATGTCTGCGTGGTGGTCATGCAGCCAGGTACGGTTGATACCCAACTGTCTTCACCTTTTCAGGGCAATGTGGCGGACAAAAAGCTGTTCACGCCTGCTTATAGTGCGGCGCGTTTACTCGCCGTGCTTGATTCGATGAGCGCTGCCCAATCTGGTGGTTTTGTCGATTGGGCAGGTGAGTCGATCCCTTGGTAAAAGATAGGTAAAACGGGTGATTGATAAAAACGTCAAATCATTAATCGGAGACAAATAAATCCATAAATTCATTGACCGGTGTTTGCTCTAAGCGGCTTTGGTCATCACATAGCGCAAAGATATCGGCACAGTGACTGTCAATAAAACGTGTGGCCAAACTGGCGCGAAACTTGGCTTTTAGCACTGGAACGCCTTCTTTGCGGCGACGTTTATGGCCGATAGGATACTCGACAGCTTAGATTCAACAAATGGCTATCTTATGTCATCAAATAAATCAGACCTGCGACAAACATCAGGCTAAAGAGTAAAAGCAGCACACCCAAAACCTTACTTGCCACCCCCGAGCCTCCTGACGGCGGTTTTTTAACTTTGCTCTTTTTGGCCACTCGCAGCACCATCTTTACATGCTCGATATTATCCTCAAGGTAGTAATCTCCTTCAGGAACAAACCCTAAGGTCTGATAAAAGCTGAGCAAATAAGTCTGTGCGGAGATAATAATAGGACGCTTTTTGCCATATTTTTTGCGGCAATGAGCGATAGCTTGAATCATCATCTGCCTTGCTATACCTTGACCGCGATGCTCTGATAATACCAGTACGCGACCAATAGCTGACATAGCGGTATTAAGCGAATCGGTATCGGCGGCGCTCAAGTTAGATCTGAGCCTGTTGTATTCAGGTGGAATAATACGGCAATAACCAACGAGCGCTTCGTTTTGATGCGCGACGAGATGTAAGCAGTCAAAGTCAAGCTCATCCATATCTTGATAAGCGCAGTTTTGCTCCACCACAAACACCTGCGAGCGCGCTCTTAGAATATGGTAGATATCGACGGAGGTTAACTCATCAAAGGTTTTGATAGAAAATTGGGTGGTCATAATATTTTGGCTTTTGCAAATGAGATGATAATAATGCGTTTGAATGAAGGCATATTTTTAATGCTTTTGGGTTTATGGTGCTAGGCTAAAAGCACCAGCCTACGACGTCGCTTAGATTATTATCAAAACGTACTTTTTGCAATAATCTATAAGACATTAACCCTGAATCGTCTGACTGATCTTATCTAGATTTAAACTATCGGACATCGCGCTAAAGATCTCGTAATACTTACCGCCTTTATCGTACAGCTCCTCATGGCTACCGGTTTCCACCACTTGGCCATTTTCTATTACTACTAAATCATCAGCGTCAATGATCTGCGCGATGTTATGCGAGACCATAATTACCGTTCTATCTTTTTTGATAAGATCTAAGCTTTTTTTGACCTGTTGACTGGCGATGGCATCAAGGCTCGCCGTTGGCTCATCCAAAAATACAATCGGTGGATCTTTTAAGAACATACGTGCCAGCGCAATACGCTGCTGCTGACCGCCCGATAGCGATTTGGCCGTACTCTCGTAACCGTCTGCTAATTGCATCACTTGCTCATGAATCGAAGCCTTTTTTGCTGCGACTATAATGTCATCCATAGTCGCATTCATATTGCCATAACGGATGTTTTCACTAATAGTGCCTGAGAAGATATGATTACTTTGTAATACCAGACCAATATTCTGACGTAAATCATGAGTATCGCAGTCTTTTAAATTATGACCATCTAAGCAAATCATACCAGCATCTGGTTCATAAAATTTGACCAATAGATTGATAATGGTGCTCTTGCCCGCGCCGCTAAGCCCCACAAGCGCAGTGATACGGTTAGGGCGAATCTCAAAGCTGACATCTTTTAGCGCTTGGGTACCGTTGGGATAAGTAAAGTCGACGTTTTTTAACTCGATGTGGCCTTGTAGGTTTTTACTACTGATGCCATCGATATTTTCAATTTGCTTATCATCTTCTAAGATATCAAAAAAGCCTTCAGCATAAGTTAAAGCATTATTAATCTGATCATAGATACGGTGCAGCTGGCGAATAGGGGCGGCGACGTTTTGAAATAGCATAACGTGAAATAAAATCATGCCAATGGTCATTTGACCCTGCAACACAAAGTAAGAGGTCAGCAAGATGATGACCACCACGCCGATTTGTTCAATAAAGGTCTTAATCGCGTCATAGATAAAGCCAATACTGCGAATACGCAGCTGATTATCGGTCATCTCTTTTTGAATCTTTAGATGCTTTTGCGCTTCAATAGGCTCGCGGACAAAGGATTTGACCACACTGATTGAGTTGATAAGCGAGATAACCAGTCCGCTTTTGGCTTCTCGAAAGCTACGCATCTGCCGACGAAACCCTTGTAGACGTCTGGCTTGTTTTTGACTAATAAAGAAGTAAATCGGAATAATAAACAGCCCAACCAGACCAATCCAAAAGTTGGTCGAGAACATAATAATAAGCGAGACAATGGCACTGGCAAACAGCGGTAGCATATCGATAAAGAAGTTTTGCACCAAACTTGTTAGGCTACTAACCCCATAATCAATACGAGTTTGTAGTTTACCGCTATCGTTTTCACTACTGGTATAAAACGCCATGCGATAAGTCAAAATACGCTCGATAATCTTTTGTGATAAATCCCGCGAGAGATTGATGCGAATCTTCTCGCCATAAAAGCGCTGCCCAAATGAGATAAATATCGACAGTATCTCTTTGGTCAGTAGTACCGCACTGATAATGCCAAGCATACGTACGCCCGCTTCCCAAGGCTCGGCAAGTGTGGCAATCTCAGTCAAAGTATCGACAGCATAACGCAACACAAAAGCATTGACCTGCGCGGTAAAGGAACCAAGTACGGTCAAGATCAGCGTGGCAATGATTAAAAGCTTATAAGGCGCGGCAAACACCGCCAGCTTTTTGAGGATATTCCACAATAAAGCGCGCCGCTCAGTCTTTTTGACTGGCGGCTTTTTGTCTAAGGGTACGCGGCGGGGTTGGGGAGAGGTTTGCATAATTGGCTTACACTTTTTGTCTAAGGGTACGCGGCGGGGTTGGGGAGAGGTTTGCATAATTGGCTTACATATTATTAGATAATATAAAAAATTAATCTCTACTAAAGCTATATTTGATTTATTTTTTTAAATTATTCGTAATGGCATTAGAGTAATCACTGTGAGCCATTATTACTGACTTATATGAAATATAAGGTTCAAGATTTAATTCAACAGAAGGTCTAAAGCCTTTATAATCAAAAATATCTTCCCCCATTCGTTGTGCTAGTCTAGCCATCGCTACGATAAACATTTCTCCGTATTGACGACCAAAAGGTGTCATCTTGTTCATATATCGTTGCTTGGCTGAAGGGTTAGAGTCTACATGAGCACCGCCACCTTTATCAGCTATATTCTTAATAACATCTCTGACTTGTAGAGTCGTAGGATGATGAGTTAAATACTGTTCAACCCACGTTGGTATATCTAACATTTTTTTCTGCTTAGCGAATATAAAATTTGGAATTACCAATCCGTTTTTATATTGCATTAATTCGAAAGGCATAGTAGCAATTCTGCTAGTATTGTCAGGATTTTGAATTATTTGTACAGAAGAGCTTTCATTATCATCCCAGATTATATTCTCCAAAGCGTTTAATTCTATATTTGGAAAAACTCTTGGAAGCAGAGAGTTATCCCTTCTTTTTTTATTTGAATCACAAAATAAAATCCGTAATTGACCGGCAAGAGGCTTATACATATATGGTTCATTTTCATAATAAGATTTTAAACAAGAGTCAATAATAAGGAATGACTCTTTGAGTTGTTCCTTCAAATATATATCTTCAATCATATTAAGCTTCCCGATCAGTTAAAACGCATCCGCTGGTACAAAAACTTCTCCAACCATAATACGGCGGGCTGAGCGGCTCATCGACACTTTTTTGGCTTGCCAGCGGCCGTCGACTTGTTCGGTCTTACCGCCGACCAGTAGCGTCCCTGATGGATGACCAAAACGCACCTCGGACAGCTCGCCACCGCCAGCCGCCTCATTGACCAATGTCCCTTGCGTGGTGGCCGCTGCCGCAATGGCGACCGCTGCGGTACCCATCATCGCATGATGCAGCTGCCCCATACTCATCGCGCGTACCACTAAATCGATATCATTTGCATTAACTTCTTTACCACTTGACGAGGTATAGCTTTGTGCTGGTGCTACCCACGCAATTTTGGGGATATGTTGGCTCGCTTGTGCCTCACTCTCATCTTTAAACAATCCCATCGCCACGCCGCCACGCGCACGTATTTTTTCTAACTTGGCTAATAGTTCGTCATTACTATTAATATCGCCTTGTAATTCTGTACCGCTAAAGCCTAAGTCTTCCGCTTTCATAAAGATAGTTGGGATACCAGCGCTGATAAAGGTGGCTTTGACGTTGTCTTTATCGAGGCTACAACCAGAGACATCAAAGTCATCGACGAGGTTGTTGGTCGGGAACATATCACTGGATGAGTCGACCGGATCGATAAATTCAATTTTGACCTCAGCAGCGGGGAAGGTGACGCCGTCCAATTCAAAGTCGCCTGTCTCTTGAACCTGTACTTTGTCATTTGCATCTTTATAGACTGGCACATGAGCAATGATGGTTTTGCCAATATTTTCTTGCCAGATACGCACTTCACAAATACCGCTGTCCGCGTCTTTATCAATACTACTAGCTATCTTGTCTGCATCAACTAAACCCATATTAATGGCACAAGCACCCACGGCGGCGGTTAAGTTACCACAGTTACCCGCCCAATCAATCATGGGCTTTGCGATATTAACTTGTCCAAATAAATAATTGACACCGTTTTTGATGTGCTAGAGCTGCCATTACCTAAACCGTCGATTTGCTTACCATAAGGATCTGGGCTACCAATGACACGTAGTAAGAAGTTATCTCGCGGCGAGCCTGCAACTTGGCAACGCTCAGGTAAGTCGGATAATTTAAAAAACGTGCCTTTTGACGTGCCGCCACGCATATAGGTGGCAGGGACGGAGATTTGCGGGGCGAATTTTGGTTTGGTCATTTTTGAGAGTCCTTTATATATTTATGACTTGTTTATAGTTTTATTGGTAGTATAGTTCGGCAAAAATTAATCAGATAATGCAAGATAACCCTGATTTGTCTTATGAGTTCATACGTCAATTATTAATCGCTCAAGATGAAGTCGAGACTGATAGAGTTGAACCATTTTATTTTAGATAGGATTACTGCAATCCTAAACTCATTTTGCCAGCTTTATACTGCTCAATAGATTTAGCCAAATGGGCAGCATTAGCAGATGACTTTAATAAATACAGCGTCTCCATTAAACCATTGTAATGAGCACTCGACATAACAACCGCATCATTATCGTTTTGACGATTTATGACTACTACATCGGTACCATTATTCACCGTATCTAAAACGGCTTTAAAGTCTTTATTAGCGTCTGTAAAGCTGATAAATTTCATAAAATTTCTCGTAATATAAAATTTTAATAAAATACAATCTATAGTAACTCTGCAAAATTGTGATGCTGGGTTAAAAACCCAGCCTACGCCAAATTCAAATAGTTAGAGATTATAAGCTTAAAAAAGCCGATGCCATATAGACACTCTATACAACATCGGCTTATTTATTACTTATACGCTATGCCTTAACGCTTACGCAATATCTAGCGTGCCTTCGATAAACTCTTTGGCAAAGCGCTGCAGCATACCGCCAGAGTTGTACATTTTTACTTCATCAGCCGTATCTAAACGGCAAATAACAGGCGCTTTATCGACTGTGCCGTCTTTGCGATGAATCACCAGTGTCATATCGCCACCAGCGGATACCTCACCTTCGATATCGAAGATTTCTGTACCATCGATGTTGAGCGTCTCACGGTTGATACCAGGCGCAAACTGTACGGGGAGAGCACCCATACCGACGAGGTTTTGACGATGGATACGCTCAAAATCTTCAGCCACGACGACTTCCACACCAGCAAGACGCACGCCTTTGGCAGCCCAGTCACGGCTTGAGCCTTGACCATAGCCGTCGCCTGCGATGATGATCAGCGGTTGGTCACGATTCATATACGTCTCAATCGCTTCCCACATACGCATGACCTGACCTTCAGGCTCTACGCGAGCGAGTGAGCCTTGAATGACGTTGCCGTCCTCGTCGCGTACCATTTCATTAAGCAACTTCGGGTTGGCAAAGGTGGCACGCTGCGCAGTCAAGTGATCGCCGCGGTGGGTGGCGTACGAGTTGTAGTCTTCCTCAGGCAAGCCCATGGTATCGAGATACTCGCCAGCGGCGCTATCACCCATGATGGCATTAGACGGCGACAAATGATCGGTGGTGATGTTGTCACCGAGTACTGCCAACGGACGCATGCCTTTTAGAGTGTTTTTCTTCGCCATCTTGCCTTCCCAATACGGTGGACGGCGAATATAGGTACTCATTTCGCGCCAGTCATATTGCGGGTCGATGACCGACGCTTCATTACGGCCTGCCTGCGCTTTGGCTTCATCAAACATCGGGATGTACACTTGATTAAACTGCTCAGGCTTGACCGCTGATTTGACAATAGCGTCGACCTCCGCATCGTCAAACCAGATATCTTTTAGATACACATCGTTGCCGTCTTGGTCTTTGCCCAGTGAGTCTTTTTCGATATCGAAGCGAATGTTGCCTGCGATAGCATAAGCAACCACAAGCGGCGGCGAGGCGAGGAACGCTTGCTTGGCATACGGATGGATACGACCATCAAAGTTACGGTTGCCCGATAGCACAGCGGTACTAAATAAGTCGCGATCGATGATTTCTTGCTGGATATCTGGGTCCAGCGCGCCGCTCATACCGTTACAAGTGGTACAGGCAAAGGCCACAACATCAAAGCCTAGCTTTTGTAGCTCAGGTAACAACCCTGCTTCCTCTAAATACAGCTTAACGGTTTTTGAGCCAGGGGCTAGTGAGGACTTCACCCAAGGCTTACGAATGAGGCCTTTTTCCACTGCGTTACGGGCGACGATACCAGCGGCCACCATGTTGCGCGGGTTTGAGGTGTTGGTACAGCTGGTGATCGCAGCGATAATGACGGCACCATCTGGCATCTGGCTATCTTCTGGTTCTGGTAGTTTTTCATTTTCACCGTGGGCGATGCCTTCCTTGACAAGGTCTGTCGTTGATACGCGCGCATGGGGACGTGACGGTCCTGCGATATTACGCACCACTTTTGATAAGTCAAAATGCAGCACGCGCTCATACTCAGCATCTTTTAGGCCATCCGCCCACAGACCAACTTGTTTGGCATAAGCTTCTACGATTTTGATTTGCTGCTCTGAGCGTCCGGTGAGACGCAGATAATCAATGGTTTGCTCATCGATAGAGAACATCGCAGCAGTAGCGCCATATTCAGGGGTCATATTAGAGATGGAGGCGCGATCACCAACAGTCAGGTTTCGTGCACCTTCACCAAAGAACTCTAAATAAGATGATACCACACCCTCAGTGCGTAAAAACTCGGTCATCGCCAGTACTAAATCGGTACCAGTGATGCCTTCTTGTAGTTTACCTGTCAGCTCGACACCGATGATATCTGGCAAGCGCATGTATGAGGGATTGCCCAGCATCACGCTTTCGGCCTCTAGCCCGCCGACACCGATAGAGATAACGCCGAGCGCATCGACCATCGGCGTGTGGCTGTCGGTGCCGACTAGGGTGTCAGGGAAGGCGATAGCATCGCCGTCTTGGTCGGCAACCACTTGTACGACAGGCGACATTTTCTCTAAGTTAATTTGGTGCATGATGCCATTACCAGGCGGTACGACGTTGACGTTGTCAAAGGCGTACTGGCACCAGTTAATAAAGTGAAAACGGTCTTCGTTACGGCGCTCTTCGATCGCGCGGTTCTTCTCAAATGCATCTTCTTCAAAGCCTGCGTGCTCTACGGCTAATGAGTGGTCAACGATCAGCTGCGTCGGTACGATGGGGTTTACTTTGGCAGGATCACCGCCTTCCGCTGCGATAGCATCACGTAGGCCTGCCAAATCGACAAACGCGGTCTGACCTAAGATATCGTGGCATACCACGCGGGCAGGATACCAAGGAAAGTCAACCTCTTGCTTCCGGTAGATATGCTGTGACAGTGCTTCGGTCAAATCCTCAGGTGGGCAGCGACGCACGAGGTTTTCGCATAATACCTTTGAGCTAAAAGGTAGTTTGGCATAAGCACCAGGCTCGATCTCATTGACCGCTTGCTCGACATCAAAGTAATGTAACTGGGTACCGGGCAAGGGTTTTTTGTACTTATCGTTCATGGTTTGCGGATTAACTTGCGTTAACGGCTGTTTGTTGTCTGTCATGACGGATCATCCTTACTAAGAAGGGTTATTAAAAATCGCTGTTATTTAAGAAAATTAACCGCGCGCGCCGATGTCCGGTAATGGGCGCAGCTCTTCGCCCGTATATTCCGCGCTTGGGCGAATGATACGGTTGTTGGCGCGCTGCTCAAACACGTGTGCCGCCCAGCCAGTTAGGCGCGAGCACACAAAGATCGGGGTGAATAATTTAGTTGGGATACCCATAAAGTGATAGGCTGATGCATGAAAAAAGTCAGCATTACAAAACAGTTTTTTCTCGCGCCACATGACTTCCTCACAGCGTACCGATACTGGGTATAGCACTTCATCACCGACGTCAGCCGCCAGCTTTTCAGACCAACCTTTGATGACGACGTTACGCGGATCCGACTCGCTATAGATCGCATGACCAAAGCCCATGATTTTATCTTTACGCGCCAGCATGGCCATCATCTCTTTTTCGGCCTCATCCGGTGAGCCAAAGCCTTCGATCATGTCCATCGCAGCCTCATTGGCACCGCCATGCAAATGCCCACGTAGTGAGCCGATCGCACCTGTGACACAAGAATGAATGTCCGATAACGTAGATGCACAGACGCGGGCGGTAAAGGTCGAGGCATTGAACTCATGCTCAGCGTACAAGATCAATGAGACATTCATCACGCGCTCGTGTAGCTCGTTTGGCTTCTCGCCTTTGAGTAGATGCAAGAAATGCCCACCGATAGTAGCATCGTCCGTTTCGGTCTCGATACGCACGTTGTCATGGCTAAAGCGATACCAGTAGTTGATGATAGATGGGAACACCGCCAGCATACGATCGGTTTTATCATTTTGCTGATCAAAGTCGGTTTCCATCTCAAGGTTACCTAGCATCGAGCAGCCTGTACGCAGTACGTCCATAGGATGCGAGTCCGCTGGAATGCGCTCGAGTACGTCTTTTAGCGCTTGCGGTAGGCCGCGCATTTTTTTGAGTTTGGCTTGATACGCATCAAGCTCGCTTTGGGTGGGCAAGTTGCCATACAGTAGCAAATACGCCACTTCTTCAAAGATACACTTTTCCGCCAGCTCAGAGACATCGTAGCCGCGATAGGTCAGACCTGAGCCTGATTTGCCAACTGTCGATAGCGAGGTCTTGCCTGCGACTTGACCACGTAGGCCTGCGCCTGATAATTCTTTTTGTGCTGCCATGGTTGAATTCCTTTTTTTAGGTGGCTTGTTTGGGTAATTGACGAAAAGGGTGATGTCATAGTGATAAGCACTTACTATAGATACTTATTGATTGACACTTATTAATCAGTGCTTACTTGTTATCTGCAAACAGTTTGTCTAGCGTTTGCTCAAACTCGTGATAGTTTAAGAAATCATATAACTCCATGCGGGTCTGCATGGTATCGACGACGTTTTCTTGTGTGCCGTCATCTAATAGATGCTGATAGACATTGAGGGCGGCTTTGTTCATCGCGCGAAAAGCAGATAAAGGGTACAGCACCATATCGACACCCACTCCATATAGCTGATCGGTGGTGTATAGATCAGTCTGGCCAAACTCTGTCATGTTGGCCAGTACAGGGATATCGAGCACATCGGTAAACTTGCGATACATCTCGATGTCGGTTAACGCTTCTGCAAAAATCATATCAGCGCCGGCCTCAGCAAAAGCAACGGCACGCTCAACCGCCGCGTCTAACCCTTCGACCGATAACGCATCGGTGCGCGCCATGACCACAAAATCAGGATCGGTTTTGGCATCTAAGGCCGCTTTTAGGCGATCGACCATCTCTGAGATACTGACGATTTCTTTGTTTGGGCGATGGCCGCAGCGTTTTTGTGCCACTTGGTCTTCGATATGTACAGCAGCCACGCCCGCTTTTTCCATTTTTTTGATGGTTTGGGCGATATTAAAAGCGCCACCAAAACCAGTATCGATATCGACCAATAACGGCGTATCTACCGCGTCGGTGATACGGCGCGCATCCTCTAGCACATTATCAAGGCTGGTCATGCCCAGATCAGGTAAGCCAAAAGACGCATTGGCCACGCCGCCGCCTGATAGATAGATGGCCTGATGACCGACTTGGGTCGCCATCATCGCGGTATAGGCGTTGATAGTACCGACGATCTGTAAGGGTTGGTTTTGGTCGTTTTTTTGAGCCAAAGCTTGGCGAAAACGTGCGCCAGCGGATAAAGAAGTCATGTGGTGGTCCTTGTTATCGTTTTATGCAAAACACTGAGTATAAAAAGTAAAAAGTGAGGTTGATCGTATTAGTTTTTGATTATACCCAAATATCTACCGATGCAAAGACCCTGCTAAGTTAGGTTTATAAATGATTGCTAACTTATCAGTGAAATAAAAGTAAATCTATTCGTATTTCAAATAGCATTATCCAAAAAATCATTATTTCTTTGATTTATTATTTATATCCTTTAAATCATAAAAGTACTGGCGGTGGTTTATTTACATTTATTTACAATTACATCTACGCTGGCAGGCTTTGACAAAGCAAAGGAGCAGGGGCGTTATCTAGTCGCCAAAAAAAAGCCCTAATAGCAATATTAAAAATGCTAAAAGGGCTTTTATGGCTTGAGCCTTATTCGCTTAAGAAAGAGGTGCTTTTATGCTCTCTAGCCAAACATACCGGTTAGGTTGGCTAAGAACAACAACGCAAAGCTGGCTAAGAAAATAAGCCCAGCGATCGACCAAGCATTCATGCCAGCTGAGAGCTTTTTATGCTTTTTCACCAGTGAGTAGTTGAGCCAGCCAAAGATGGGCGCTGAGACAAAGGCAGAAATCATAGCAAACTTGAGCATCGCGCCGAGCTGACCTGTAAAGAAGGTAATGATTACCAAACCACCACCGATGGCATAAGTTGTCCAAAACGCGACTTGTTTTTTGTTGATTTCCTTTTCGCCTTTGAGCAAACGCCAGCACTCTGCATTGGCGCGGCCATAACCGTCGGCACAGGTGATGGTGGTGCCAAACATACACATAAAGGCGACGAAGGCGACCAGCAGCCGCGACCACTCACCGATGGTCGCTGTGTACATGTTGATCAACTGATTGATATAAGCGCCGCCAACCAGCTCAATCTCTTGTCCTGAGCCGTACTGCACAAACACGCCAAGTGATAAGAAAAACAGCGCCAAAATCGCAGATACTGAGTAACCGACATTAAAGTCTAGCAAGCCCTGACGGTGGGTCGTATGATCGGTTTTGACCTTGGCAGAGGTCCACATAGAGGTAATGGCAGCAAACTCTAATGGCGCGGGCATCCAGCCCATCAACGCCACAATAAAGCCTAGTGTCGCCAAATTCCATGGCGAGGCGGCAACAAAGTCAGCCGCCATCACGGTCGGCTTGCCAGCCGCGATGATGACCGCCGCAACGGTAGCCGTCGCGAGAGCAATCATGATCCATTTGGTCACGCCATCGAGTAACTTATAGTGACCTGCAATCAAAAAGAACCATGACACGGCCACGATGATGAACGATAACGTCATCGTCGATAGACCAAGAGAGGCGGGCAGCATAAAGCCTAATATCACCGCAGCAATCAGTGACACAGCGCCGGTACTGATGACGGCAGACAAGATAGATAGGATAAAGTACACCCAAAGATAGACCTTTGAGCGCTTGGCATAGCCAGCAATCAGACTCTCACCTGTGTCATAGACATAATCAGTACCAAAGCGAAAAAACGGATACTTAACGACGTTGGCCAAAATAATCATGATCGCAAGCTGCCAGCCATATATCGCGCCAGCCTGCGTTGATGAGATCAGATGCGAGCCGCCGATAGCGGCCGTCGCCATCAAAATCCCTGGGCCAAAGATACGCCAGCTAAAGCCCTTGGGCTGCTGCGCCTCATCGGTTGCGCTGTCGGTCGCGTCGGTGCTTGCAATGCGAGAGTTGTTGAGTGGTTGTGTGGACATGAATACCTCGAGATGTTTGAACGGCAAATCATCACTTACCTGTGTCAGTCTGCCAATGAACGGTCATGAATCGTTTTATTACTTTTAATAAAACGATTCATCTTTTATCGACTTTAGCACACCGAAGCTGTTCAGGAGAATGATTATTCTAATAACTATTACTAATTGTTTGCATGCCCATTCTTGATAGTTAGCATAATTGCATATAAATATCAAGAGTTTGGACGAATTTTTTTGGCCGTTCTTTATAACATAATAATCGTTCGATATCTGATAATTTAAGGCATCGAGGCAAATTTTTGTGGTCGATAGGTGATACCGCGCTGCTCATACACTTGATACGTCGCGGTGAGTAGGTCGGGGATGCTTGGATGAACGCAGTCTTTGAGCGTATGTAAATAAATAGGGGAGGTGGCGTTTTCGTGAATGAGGCGCTGATAGCTGATCTGCTCGGTACGGACAGTGCTTAGGCTGGCAGGCACCAGCGTGATACCTTCGCCTGCCGCCACTAGGCCCAGCGCCACTTGTAAGTCACTCACTGTCGTGGTCATAAATGGTGATACACCATATTGAGCAAATAAATGCAGCAGCGGCTCGGTGATCGGCTCGTTTTGTCCTAGCGGCGCTTGAGAGTCCAATGACGTATGCTGCTGAGCTGCAGAATCGGTATCGATTGGCGAAGAGGCTTGCGACTTAGTCTTTGGTGACGAAAAAGCTGTCGATACTGTGGTGGCTATCGGTAGATGCGTTTGGTGGTATAAAATCAGGCGGTTATTTGCCAAATCGATCAAACGCTGCGCACGCACCTGCGCGAGCGGATGCGCCTTGGGCAAGGCCACCACGTAGCGCTCATGACGTAGGAGTATCTGCTGAATCCAAGGATCTTGGTGAGCAAAGCGCCCAAAACCAATGTCAATCTCGCCAGATTTTAGGGCATCGATCTGCTGATAAGAGCTGATGTCTTTAAGATTGACATCGATGTCAGGGTTTGACTGCTTTAGGGTGGCGATAATATCGGGTAGTAGCCCATACAACACCGATGGCACAAAGCCGATATTGAGTGTGCTACTGGGCATAGATAAGCGCTGAGTCATGCTGGTGACTGCCTCAATCTCTGTCAGTACGGCACTGATTTTTTCATAAAAAAACGCCCCCGCATCTGTCAAATGCAGCGGCCGATGGTAACGATCAATGAGCACCACCCCCATCTCTGTCTCAAGCTGTTTGAGCAGGCGACTCAGACTTGGCTGCGACAAACCTGTCTGGGTTGCCGCTGCGCTAAAGCTGCGTAGATCTGCAATCGCAATGAACGCCTTCAGTTGTTTTAAATCCATATCTGAGTGCCTGTTATATCTATTGTTATCTTTATACTGTATTTTAATCGTTTGATTTAAAACGTTGGCAACGCGCCTGACATGATGAAAGAACCATCATACGTTTGAAAAAATCAAGCGCGCCCTGTAAGGGTAAATAGGTAAAACCTACAAATTGTGCTTGAAGATAGAGCAGTAGGCAATTATATTGGCCGTAACGGTGCTGTTACATTTGGCAAATAAACTGTATCATCCTTTATCTAATGGTAATAGTATAACTGGCTCGGTATCATTCTATGAACGATATAAATAATGACAGTAGTATTGATCTTGAAGCAAAGCTTGATACAAAGTTGGCAAAAAAGATTGCCAATGCTAAAAATCGCAGAGACAAGCGCAATGGTGATATCTACAAGCGTTTTTTGAAACGCGTGCAGCACCCTGAGCCTCATAAAAAACTAGAGCCGCTAAAAAGCGCACATCATCTGCCTGCTTATGAGCCGCTGACCGACGAAGAGCTACAATGGTTTGCCAGTCAAGATAAGCATGACAGCCAGCCAAAACAGCCGCCAAAAAACCCAACAGCTGCGGCACCAGATACTGAGCGCGACAACGACAAACTTGATTTTACGCTGGATTTTTCTGAGCCAGATAGCACGACTTCTCACAGTGTATCAACATCAACGCCTGAGGGTGGGTTAGATACTGACAAAGGGGCGGGCAGTGTATTTAGCGCAGATATTGTAGAAATAGATAGCGGCGTAGCGCCAAAGCATCACATCGACGACCATGAACCACAGGATCGTCAAGCGGCTGCCAGCACAGAGGTTGAGGCTAGCAGCTATCAAATTACCGACTCTCAAAGCCGAAGTATCGATCCTCAAGACGAGCAAGCGCTGGCAAGTAAACGCAAACCATCCACACTCATTATCGGTATCGGCTCAGTACTTTTGGCAGCGGCCGTGCTGGGTTATGCCGCCATCACTTATTTCTCTAGCGATACAAAAGACAACCCTATACAAAGTACAGAAGCCACAACCCCTGATAATGACGATGCAGCAACCACGGGCACTGTAGCTGTAGCGACTCAGCAAGAGCAAGATGCGATGACAGACACCAGTGCAACTGCTGATCATACAGCGTCAAGCGACTCTGCTGCAGCACTTAGCTCGGATAAATCAGACGAAATCGCCACAACCGAGCAGCCAGCTGATGAAAATCAAAACAATGCTGCCTCAACCAGTGAGGATGAGGATTTGGATACTGAGTTGGATGCTGAGCCTGTGATTACTTACGAAGAATTTAAAGATGAATCACAAACCACCTTGTACCGCGAGACCAATGATTAATGATGTTCCTTGTAGGGTGGACTGACCATACAGTGCTTAGCAAGGCAATATCTAGTAAGCGCTAATATAATCACTGATATAATATTTTATAGACCTTATTTAACATAATATACATTATGCGAAAACAAACCAATGCTTTTAATAGGTTACCGATAAGCTTTTTATAAATACTGATTCGACGATTTTACTTACGTTACTTTCTATTGATGCTCCCAGCAAATCATCAATCCGTCACCAAACCAATCCGTCACCAAACCAATCCATTACCATACTTTTCTCAAACTAACGGCAAGCTTTTAGCAAATGCTCACGCAGCGATTTTCCTTGATCCGTTAATATCACGTCTGCCACTTGGCAATTTTTATTATCACAAGTCAAATCATAATAGACATCGCCGCCTTGTGCCAAGCTGACTTTAACCAGCCCTTTATCGGTGATAGCAAACTGCTTGTCTTGCTGATAATCAGGATCCTGTGAGTTCCATAGTACATCATAACCCACATGACAAGACATTTGCGCTGTCTCAAAATATGTTTGTTCTAACTGCATGGCGTTTTGCAGCGCTGTATTGGCGTATTGTTGCAGGACGACTGGATTATCCATCCCTTCATTACGGATGTCTTGCTCATACATCTGGCGAATGGTTTGTAGTTTTTGCGCGTTATATGTCTGCGCGCCTGTTGTGGTATTACTCTTTGTAACATTACTTGCTGCATGAGCAAACATCGCAAATCCTGTCGCGAGCGATATCAGTATGGGTATCAATGGTTTAATAATCTGCATGGGTCAATTTACCCTATTTTTTTACACAAATAGCTATTAACCATTACATCACACTCATATGAGGGCTGTGCTGTCTTATCGTATCATTCAGGTTGAGATGATTAATGATTGTCGCTTTGCATACTCCCAGTAATGGCTATCATAAGGACACAATATGACCCTATTTGCAGCGTTAAAGCCCCCTTATTTTTCGATAATGACAAGTGGTATGTTCGCCTTTGTATTGGCAGCAACAGGCTGTCAATCCTCAGCTGAGTCCACTATAAATGCATCGGCGCAATCCACCAACACCCCCGTAACCACGGATATGAGCCAGCAAACGCTCAAACAGCAAGCGTTACGCATCCAGCGTGCACTTGCCAATAACGACTATGCCAGAATCACCAAAGACATTCATCCTACCCGTGGTGTGCGTTTCTCCATGTATGCCTATGTGCGCCCTGAGTCCGATAAGGTCTTTAGCCGTGAACAGTATGCCCAGTATTTGCAGCAGTCCAAAATCCGCTTTACTTGGGGTGAACGTGACGGCTCTGGTGAGCCATTAATCATACCGCTACCAGAGTACCTAGACACTTGGGTAAAGGCCAAAACCTTTAATGATGCTACCCTTAGCGTCAATGAGTTTCAAAAAAGTGGCAACAGTATCAATAACCTAAATAAAATATATCAAAACTCTGATGTCGTTGAGTTTTACTATGAAGGTAGTGATGAATACAGCGGTTTAGACTGGCGGGTGTTGCGCTTGGTGTTTGATGACTATCAAGGTAAGCGTTATCTGGTAGCCGTTATCACTGACCAGTGGACGATTTAGTGCATTTATACGCAAATAGTGGCTAAAACAGCAGAATGTTGACGCTCAACCATGATGCCCTGCCCTTTTTTGCTGTCTTTATGCTATATATTCGTATATATAAATATAAAAGACTGTGTTATTGCTTATTTTCAAGTATTTCAGTTTAGCGTTAATAATACCTTGTTATTCCGTGCTGGGCGTATCTTGAGGTGGATAACCAAAATACTGTTTATAAATGCGAGAAAAGTAACTTTGGTCGCCATAGCCGACCCTATGAGCGACTTCTTCAATGGTGACATAGCTCTTTGATTTTAGAATATGATTAGCCTGCTTTAAGCGCAGCATCTTGACCCATTCCGAAAAGCTATAAGGCAGGCTGGCAAAGAGTTTGTGCAGGTATTTAACAGAAAGATGATGAATCAGCGTCAAAATTTGCTTCATCTGAAACACCAGTAACCCAGTAATCTGCCTGCACCTTCGTCGATAGACAAGCTGCGGGCAAACTGCTGCTCAATGGTGCCCGACTGCGCTCTTAACAAGGTTAACGGGACTTTGATCACATACGATGACACTTCATGCAGATGATAAAACTCATAAGGTAAGTTGGACAGCTCAATAAAAAACTGGCCAGGTTTGGCGCTCAGTGAGCGATTTTTTTGAATAAAGCGCACATCGCCTGTCAGCGGAAACGTGATTAAAATTACATCTATGACTTACGGTTTTGCTATAAAGACTACAGCGGTGTTTGCTGAAAAAACTTCACCATAATGTCATAAATATCAGGAAACGCATCGAATAGCTTTTGCGGGGTCTCAAAAAACACTTCGCTAAGCACCGCAAAAAACTCCGCTGGATTGGTCGCACCATAGCGATCCAGTCCTGACTTGTGATGATTTTGAAAGTCTTCAAAATCACGGCTCATAATTTCCGTCCAGCGCGCCGGATCCATATCAGGGTGCATGGGCGGAAATCCGTTGGCGCGGCCATTTAACATATCGAGCTTATGCACAAACTCATGAATGACCACATTATGACCGTCACGCTCGCCTGAGTGCTTGGCATCCTTCCATGACAGTATCACAGGCCCACGCTGCCACGCCTCTCCGCTTCGATGCTGCTGGCCCTCATGAACGATACCGAACTCATCAACAGTGGTGCTCTCACTTTTATATGAGCCGTGGTAGATGATGACTGAAGACCAGCCTTTATACCATTCCAGCCCTAAATTTAGAATCGGTAGGCAAGCTTGCAAGGCAATAGACAGTCTGACTTTATCGGTAATCTTAAAGCCCTGCGCACCGGTAATCGACTTTTCATCTAAGAATAACGTCGCCAGCTCAAACAGACGGCTCCTTTCGTCCTCATTTAGTCTATCAAGTATCACAATGCGCTTGGCAGCTTGCCGCCAATCAGCCGTGGTAAACTCACTATTGTCTAGTATGCGCTGCTCACGCCAGTCTTTTATCATGCCAAACATGGTTGTTCCTTAACGTTAAACGATATGCAATGATGATAATACTGCGCCAATTAACGCTATATCAATAAAAACGGTGCAGTTTGGCTGGTCTTTGATGTTGCCACATCCTCAGGTATACCTTGAGCAACGACTTGCCCGCCTGCATCCCCTGCTCCCGGCCCAATATCGATAATCCAGTCGCTATTGCTGGCCACTTGCATATCGTGTTCAACCATAATGACGGTATTGCCTGCCTCTACGAGCGCATCTAATTGCGCCATCAACATCGACACATCGGCAGGATGTAGGCCAGTGGTCGGCTCATCAAGGATATAAAGCGTATCGCCACGCTGGGTACGTTGTAGCTCGGTGGCAAGCTTGATACGCTGCGCCTCGCCGCCCGACAGTTCAGTTGCTGGCTGCCCCAGCCGCAAGTAGCCAAGACCAACTTGCAAGAGAGCATCTAAAGCACGTAATATCGAGGCTTCTCCATCAAAAAAGGTATAAGCAGATTCTACCGTGAGATCCAGCACTTCAGCGATGTTTTTATCTCGGTAAGTAATCGCCAACGTGTCATTATCATAGCGCTGACCGTGACAGACTTGGCAAGGCGCATAAACACTCGGCAAAAATAGCAGCTCGACACTGACAAACCCTAGGCCTTCACAGTTGGGGCAGCGACCCTTTGGCGTGTTAAAGGAAAAACGTCCCGCATCATAACCGCATGCTTTGGCCTCCGCCGTTGCCGCAAATAATTTACGGACATCATCGAACAGCCCTGTATAGGTGGCAAGGTTTGAGCGCGGCGTACGACCAATGGCTTTTTGATTGATATCAATAAGGCGGCTGACTTTGTCCATGCCAGCAATGATTTGGCCTTTAGTGACCGTCTCAAACTCCTGCTCTAGTAAATCCGCTTCATCAGTTGCGGCTTGGGTAACCACCTCTTTCCCTAAGGCTTCATTAACCAACTCAACTAGCGCCTGACTGACCAAGCTCGATTTACCTGATCCCGATACGCCAGTGACACAAGTCATCACGCCTAGTGGCAACGCAATACTTAACCCTTGGATGTTGTTACGCTCTATATCAGCAAGCTTTAGCCAAGCGTTAGGTTTTCTAAGCGGTTTTTTGTGCGCCGTCTCTTTATCGGTAAAGAGATATTGCGCGGTTGTTGATGCAGCAACCTGACGCAAACCCTCTACAGGGCCGCTATAGACAATTTCGCCGCCATGCGTGCCCGCCTTGGGTCCGACATCGACCACCCAATCGGCATGGCGAATAACGCTCACATCATGCTCGACGACAAACACTGAATTGCCAGCGGCGATGAGCTCATCCAATGCCCCCAGCAGTGCTTGCGTGTCGGCAGGATGCAAGCCTGCGGATGGCTCATCAAGCACATACACCACCCCAAACAGCTGCGAGCGTATTTGCGTGGCTAATCTTAGACGCTGTAGCTCACCTGGCGATAATGTCGGCGTGGTGCGCTCAAGCGACAAGTAACCCAAGCCCAGTCTCGTTAGCGCTTCAACACGCGCTAATATATCACTAGCAATGCGCTGTGCGACGATAGCTTTTTCACGGTTGGGGGTGTCATCTTCGATTTTTGCATGCGCTGTTTTTTGCAGCGTTAATGCTAGATCAGTTAATGTAAGTTGCGACAGCTCGCCGATATCCAGCCCTGCAAACTTTACTGATAGCGACTCTTTTTTGAGCTTTTTACCGTGGCACTCTGGGCATACAGAGATTTGCATAAACTGCGAGACCCGTTTTTTGACCCGTGGGCTTTGCGTGGTGGTAAAGGCATTTAGGATAAAGTTTTTGGCGCTGATATAGGTGCCCATATAATTGGGCTTTTCACCTTTTTCAATCGCAGCACGCGTCTGCGCCATATCGTATTCAGGATAGACCGGGACTGTTGGCGTCTCATCGGTAAACAAAATCCAGTCGCGAGACTTTTTGGACAATTTGTGCCACGGCGTATCGATATCATAGCCAAGCGTGGTTAATATTCGGCTTAGGTTTTGTCCTTGCCAAGCGCCAGGCCACGATGCAATCGCCCGCTCACGAATGGACTTGCTACCATCAGGCACCATCAACTCTTCGGTCACATCAAACACTCGGCCAATACCCGAACATCTTGGGCACGCCCCCTCTGGCGTATTGGGCGAGAATGCATCGGCGTAGAGCATGTCTTGATCTGCTGGGTACTCGCCAGCTCGTGAGTACAACATCCGCAAGCCGTTTGATATGGTCGTGACACTACCAACGGAGGAGCGTACAGAAGGCGTGCCCCGCTGCTGCTGTAAGGCGACTGCGGGAGGCAGGCCTTCTATGGCATCGACATCTGGCTCATCCACTTGATCGATCAGACGCCTTGCATACGGCGACACCGAATCCAGATAACGCCGCTGTGATTCGGCGAACAAAGTCCCAAACGCCAGCGATGACTTCCCTGAGCCTGATATACCCGTAAACACCACCAGGGCATCACGTGGCAAATCAACATCGACGTTTTTTAGATTATGCACGCGTGCGCCTCGGACTTGAACGTGGCTGTTTGGTTGCTTGTTTCGCTGGTGATTGGGAGTACTATAAGGGTCGTGGGAGTTTGTGTTATTGTACTTGGCCATACGGCAGTCTTTCCTCTTAACGCATTATTATTATAAGATTTGATTAACGAGAGGTTAGCACACCTTGGCTGTAGGCTAGAGCTAAGCTTACGTATTCATAGCATAGAGAGACAAAACGATAACTTTATACCTAAATGACATAAAAAGAGCGTGTTAAGAAAATATCTTAGCACGCTCTTTTTAATTGAGATTGACAGCTCAGAGGAATTTTTAACCTTAGCCCACCACCAGCCGCATCATCTGCGTACTGATATAGCCGCCAAAAGTACCGACCGCATAACCAAGAATACCCAAAAATACCCCAACTGGTGCGAGTGATGGATGAAAGGCGGTAGCGACAATCGGGGCTGAGGATGCGAACGGCGCACGAATAAGTCTTGCGACAGCAAAGATAATGACGACGTGAATACTCATCCATAGCAGACCGATAAGTAGCAGGCGCCACTGCGAGACAATACCGGCTAGATTGATTTGCATGCCGATAGCCGCGATAAGTACAAAGATAAATACTGTACCGATTTTGGAGGCGCCCACATGATCAAGCCGGCGAATTTTGGTAAAAGAGAAGATCACCCCTATGATGGTAATGATGACCACCATCCAAAAGAAGCTACTGGCAAAGCTGTACTGCACCGCCCAGCTATAAGGCGCAAACAACCCTGCGATTTGCCCGCCCAAAAAGTGCGCCACACCCACCATGGCAAAGCACAGACCAAACATCACCATGAGGTCATTTAAAGTCGCAGGCCGCGCATGGTGGCGCTCATAGCTCTCAACTGCGGTGATAACTTTGTCGATACTACTGCTATCAGCTTTTAACAATTTATCAATTTTATCGCTGTGTTTGGCCATGATAAGTATCGCGAGTAACCACAGCGAAGCGTTGGTGGTATCGACCAGAATCATCATGCCAAACAAGTCATCACTGACCCCAAATAGCTCCTTCATCGCCGCTTGGTTGGCCGCGCCGCCAATCCAGCTGCCCGCCACCGCCGAAAACCCACGCCACAAGGTGTCATCACTAAACATACTGGGCGACACCCATTTGGCGATGCCTAAGCTGATCGGACCACTGATGATAATGGCGATGCTGGCGGCAAAAAACATGGCAATGGCTTTCCAGCCTAGACCCAATATCTTGGGCACATCCATCGACAGGGTCATCAGGAGCAAACTGGCTGGCAACAGGTAGGTAGCAGTAAAGCCATAAATCTGCGAGCCAACACCGTCTGCAAAAACCCCTAAGCTGTTGAGCGTTGCAGGTATAAAGCAGCACAGCACGATACCGGGCAATACCGCATAAAACCGTCGCCAGAACTTACCCGGCAAACCTTGGGTATAGAATACTAGGCCAATGATTGCCATGATAATACCAAAGGCTAATGGCAGGCTATCGATTGCTAAACTTGAAGTGGCGGGCATCAGAGGCCTCCGAGTGTACGATTGATCAAGCCCGTCAGTATAGACAAGGCAAAAAATAGGTGCAAGCAAGGATCCTGCATTCACCTGCGTTTATCCTATTTGTTTGATGATGGGTGATTATTAAATGGCCAACACCATTTAGTCCTTACCTATAGCCACAAAAAAGCCAGATAACACGTATCTGGCTTTTTTGTTATTGGGCGAGTTTTATACCGCTATATATCACAGTGTCATCAACGCCAGCAATATTATGGCGCTGTATTACGAGTTTTTACCACGGTTGCCGCCGTTTGGACGACCTTGGCCACGGCTATCAGCGCGACCCGCTGGGCGGCCTTGACTACCACTTGGACGACCACGGCCTGTAGCTGCACGGTCACCGCGCTTGCCCTGATATGGTTTACCACCAAAACGGTCTTTTGGCTTACCTGATGAATCACGTGACTTGCCAGCACCTTGGCCTTGGTATCCACTATCATTGCTGGCGCGCTGGCCTGTTGCTGCGCGATCGTTTGAGCGACCACGGCCAGTAGACTTGCCAGCATAACCACCGCTTGAGCGGCCACGGCCTTGACCACCACCGTTAGAGCGTCCGCGACCACGGCCACGCCCGCGTCCTTTGTTTTCGCTTGGTACGTAGGTTTTCTTAGGCTCCATGCCTTCGATGACGCACACTTCCATCTGACGATCTAAGTAGCGGTTGATGGCGTTTAACTGTGGGCGATCATCCATACTACATAGGCTGATGGCGACACCGGTACGACCTGCACGGCCACAGCGGCCGATACGGTGCACGTAGTCTTCTGTTTGGCGCGGTAAGTCGTAGTTGATGACGTGTGAGATGGCTGGCACGTCAAGACCACGGGCAGCAACGTCAGTCGCTACTAGGATTTTGCATTTGCCATTACGTAAGTTTTGCACGATACGGTTACGCTTGCTTTGCGGCAAGTCTCCATGTAAAAAGCTGGCTTTGTGGCCTTGCTCTTGTAACGATTTGGCCAGCTTTTCTGTACTGCGTTTGGTCGCCGCAAAGATGATGATTTGATCCATCTCTGGTTGGCAAACCACTTTATCAAGCAATCTGTTTTTGTGATCAAAATCATCACAGTAGTACACTTTTTCTTCGATGTGTGCTGACTCTACCTTGATAGACACGCGCTCAGGGTTTTTGGTAAAGCTGGCAGCGATTTTGCCGACAGGGCCATCCCAAGTGGCTGAACACATGATCGTCTGACGATCGGTTGGCGCGGCGCTTAAGATATCGCTGATATCATCAGCAAAACCCATGTCAAGCATACGGTCCGCTTCATCTAGTACCAACACTTCAAGGTTTGATAAATCCACACGGCCTGCTTTGATATGGTCAAGCAAACGACCAGGCGTGGCGACGATGACCTGTACACCTTTACGTAGGGCGGTGATTTGACCGTTGTAAGGCGCGCCGCCGACCAATGGTACGCAGAACAAACCGCGCATGTCTTTTGAGTACGTGCGCACGCTGTCATGCACCTGCTGAGCAAGCTCGCGCGTTGGCGTTAGGATAAGGGCTTTGGTGAGCTTATCAAAGCTGGTGGCACGGCTTAGACGATCGAGTACAGGGATAACAAAAGCGGCGGTCTTACCACTACCGGTTTGCGCAGACAACAATAGGTCGCGGCCTTGTAGGGCAAAAGGAATGGCTTGTTCTTGAATAGGTGTTGGATTGGTATAACCGATGCGATCAAGCGCGGTCAAAATCGGCTTGGCAATATTAAGATCGCTAAAGGTTATTTTGTCTTCTGAGGCCGCGTCTGTTGCTGCTTGAGCAGTAGCGTCTGTGTTAGAGGTGTCAGTGTTTGGCGTATCGGTGCTTTCGATGATGCCGTTTTCAGCGGCGATGGCAGATAAGATATCAGTCATGAGAATCCTTGGGTAAGTATAAGATGCTGTACATTCAGCAAGCTTGATGCATACCACTGATAACCGTTCACCACACCGCCTTTATGAGCTACCATCGAATCATATAACGATATCGATCGTTAGAAGCTAAGCGATTCAAGCCAAGCTTCTATCATAAATGCATGTGTGCTGTCTGACGTATTTTGGTGGTAGTGCCGAGTGTCTTATCCTTGCTTGCTATCAGCGTATTATCAATGCTTTGTCCAAAGCAGATAATCGAAAACAACAACCAATCCAAACCATAGTGATGATTCAGTAGATAAGATATGAGTCAAAAACAACGATAAAAACGTTATTTAAGTACACAAAATCATCGGCAACAATTACTCATGGTCAATCCTAGACCCAAAATCGCAGGCGATGTTATCAATCTCATAATTCACAAAAGCCTAAGCTTTCGTGGCGACGTAGTATAGCACAATAAAAAACTATCTGTAGCTATTTTTGCAATATCCTATTATTTGCCTATTTTTACCTCTGTGACATAGGTTGGCAGCTGCCACGCGCCGCCCGCCTCGATCATACGGCACAGTCCTGTGGTGCTTTCATGGCTTTTTTCAAATGCCCTGCCCGTCCATAGCCAATCAACCTGACTGATACAGTCGCCGATGCCGCGGCCTTTTTGTACCGAGCTTAGCTTGCCCTTGTCATAGCTGGTGGCACTGGTGGTCACCAAGGTCGGCTTATAAGGTTTTTTGTCATTAATGACCCAGACGCCGCTGCCTGCATTATAGGCACTCACCCAGCAATCATGCTGCGCGAGTAATTGAGAGTTGTTTAAGCGGCTGACCCGCCATGGCGACTTATCATCTAAGTTTGGGCAGTCACGATCAGCATCTCTTAAGGTCTCTTTCATCAGCGCGGCAAGCTGGGACGACCTCATGACGAATTTTCGTTGACCGCTGGGCACAGCTTTCGGGTTGGGAGCGACAAACCTTAGCTTTGGCGCAGGCTTGGGCGCCAAGACACTGCTATTGGGTTTGGCGTCGCCTTCAGTCTTAATAAAAGCGCTCGGTGTCCCTACTCGCCCCTGAAACTCATCGGCCTTGAGCATGACAGCGCTGGCCCCTTTATCCGACAACTGCCAGCGGGAGTTGCGCAAAACCAGCTCAATCTTACTCGTTTTGGTCAATGCCTCTAATAGCGCATTGACTTGCGTGGCGGTCAGCTCAGCGTTGCCAGCGGCAGCAGAAAAAGGCCGAGTCTCGCCATAGTCTCTGCCATTGATCAGCAGTGATATACGGTGACGGCTGCCAAGCTGCATCAATGCCTTTGAGGAGCTTTCTTTAGCGCCGCCCAGCTTGACCTTGCCATCGACATCTGCATTTGCCCCAGCGCGGCGTACTAGTAGCACCGAGACTGGAAACTCACTGTTGTTTTCTGCTTGATAGCCTGCCAGCCGGCAAGTGCGTGTGTTATCACAAGCCACCTGCCAGTCTTGACTGATAAACTCGATACCACCGCCTGCCGCCATGCTGGCTGTACTAACGGCAGCAGCACCGATAGCAGCGACCAAGGGTATAGGAAGATGAATAAACTGAGAAAATGAGAGGGTATTTTTTATCATAAATAAAAGTATCTTTGTTATTTTTTTAAAAGATTTTATTGTTTTAGGAATGAGATAATGTTTGGATATAGGCAACTCACTACCTATCATAAGAGCAGTCACGCCAGCTACAGGGTTTGGTCTGCTGTCTTGCTCGCTGCTATGTAACTCGCTGCTATGTAACATACACATATGTAATATACGCCGCTGCTGAGCTTGGCAGGAGTTGCTAAAGCCTCCTAGCTTGGTATCATCCTTCATAGTCACTATCCATTAATTAATAGACGATGTCTACGCATCTGTTATAAATGTGGCGACATGCTATCTTAACGTATTAATGTTTCTATCTGTTGTACTAATGTACCATTGTGTAATTAGATGAGTATACTGCTATTACAATATAAACATATATAAATGTAGAATGACAAGCGATATCTAAAACAGCATATTAAGTATCAAAAGATCAAAAATAAGGCTGATAAGTCATCACTTATCAGCCCTATTGTTCTAACTATAATCAATTTGGCATAAAATCGATATGCCGACATACCCTGTGTGACTGGTATAAATACGGTTATTGATTGATAGGTTTTAAGCTCAAGTCTACAGCGCGCTTGACCGCTGGACGCTCAGCGATATTTTGAGCCCAGCGTTTGACATGCTGATACTCATCGACTTGTAAGAATTCAGCCGCATCATAAAGCTTGCCAAGCACCAATTGTCCATACCATGCCCAAATAATCATATCAGCGATGTTGTAATCGCTGTCATCATTACCGCACATATAGCTGTGGTCTTTTAAATGCTTATCTAGCACATCAAGCTGCCGTTTGGTCTCCATCGTATAGCGGTTGATCGGATACTCTAAAGGCTCAGGTGCATATGCGTAAAAATGCCCAAACCCGCCGCCTAAAAAAGGCGCACTGCCCATCTGCCACATGACCCAAGACAGACAATCGGCGCGCGCCTTGCCTAAAGATAGCGGAATAAACTTGCCAAACTTTTCGGCCAGATACATCATGATAGCGCCCGACTCAAAGATAGCGATAGGCTCGTCTGCCTCATCATGCGAGCGATCGACCAAGGCGGGAATCTTTGAGTTTGGGTTTATGTCTACAAACCCTGAGCCAAACTGATCGCCCTTAGAGATATCAATTTTATACGCATCATACTCAGCACCTTTGACGCCCAGCTCAGCCAGCTCTTCTAAGAGGATGTTGACCTTAACGCCATTAGGCGTGTTGAGTGAATACAGCTGCAACGGCGCGCTGCCCACCGGCAGCACTTGCTCGTGGCGCGCGCCAGCGGTCGGCCGATTGATACTGGCAAACTTGCCGCCATTGTCTTTGTCTTGCACCCATACTTTGGGCGGGACGTAGGCGGCGTTTGCTGTACTTGTGCTGTTGTTATCAGCATGCGTGCTATGGTGATTGTTTTGTTTCATCATATCTCCTTACTATCGAATATTTTATTGATGCCTATTATTTATTGGTACTGAGGTATTAGTCCCTAGGTGATTAATAGGTTGTTCAGTGCCTATTATCTATCCGTTGGATGTCGGCTGTTTTTATTTAAGATGTATCAGTCATTACTATAACGACACTGTGCCTTGATATTAAAGCCCTCTCTTGTAAACAAGCGCTTTTTGACCATACCAGGTGACCATGCCAGCGCCTAGGCTCTAAGTTTGTGGTCAGCTCTGAATGCAGTTGATGCAGTTTTTGATGGTGGTTTTCTCTGCGGTGATGTCTGTTTTTTATCGCCTTCTTTTATTGCTACTGTTTATCGTTGCTATTTATCGTTACTTTGATTCACTGTTATTATATGCCGCTGTTTCTTATACTACCCAGCTTGTGCCACTTATCGGCTGTGGCTGCTTCGCTCGCGAATAAACAGATCATTTGCTGATTAACACCCAATATCCAATGAGAGTCACATGGTAACGCTAACCCCAACGCAAGATAAATACCTACCCTACGTGTTAGCGGTGGCACTGTTTATGCAGATATTAGATGCGACTATTTTAAATACCTCGCTGCCACAGATGGCACAAGCTCTCGGCGAGTCGCCGCTAAAAATGCAATGGGCAGTAATCAGTTATGCGCTGACGTTGGCGATTTTTATTCCTATCAGTGGCTTTTTGGCGGACAAATACGGTACGCGGCGTATATTTTTGACTGCCATTGTTATTTTTTCTATTGGCTCGCTACTGTGCGCAGCCTCGCCCACGTTGGATTTTTTGATAGGCTCACGGGTGATACAAGGGATTGGCGGGGCGATGATGACGCCTGTTGCGCGCCTAATCTTGGTCAAGTCTTATCCGCGCAACAAGCTGCTAACTGTCATGAACTTTGCCGTGATACCGGCCTTGGTCGCGCCGCTCGTGGGTCCGGTACTGGGCGGCTATATCGTCCAGTATGCCAGTTGGCATTGGATATTTTTGATCAATATCCCGATGGGTGTTTTAGGGTTTGTTATGGGCAAAAAACTGGTGCCTGCTTTGTTTGAAGACACCCAGCGCCTTGATTGGCTAGGCTTTGGGCTGTTTGCCGCTGCGGCATGTGGGTTTACTCTCGCCGTAGAGTTTGGCTCGCAGGTAGGCCGCGGCATGTATGGTCTGGTGCTAGCGGTGGCCGCCAGCGTATTGCTAGGCGCTTATGTGGCACATGCCAAACGCCGCCCTGCGCCTTTATTTCCACTGAGTCTGTTTGATATTCGTACCTTTCGTATCGGTATCACGGGCAATTTATTTACTCGTTTGGGTATCAGCGCTGTGCCGTTCTTACTGCCATTATTATTACAAGTGGTGTTTGAGTATTCGCCCTCGCAGGCAGGCTGGCTACTTGCGCCTATCGCCATTGGTGCCATCGGCATCAAGCCTTGGGTCAGCAAAATCATCCAGCGCTTTAGCTATCGCAAAGTTCTGGTGTTAAACACACTGCTCATCGGTATACTCATCATCTTATTGGCGCAGTTCAACGACGCTGATAATTGGTTATGGTTTATCCCGCTGCTTATCTTGATGGGCGCGTGTAACTCTATGCAGTTTAGCGCGATGAACACCATTACCATCGGTGATTTGGAAGGCGTGCAGACCAGTAGCGGTAATAGCCTTATGGCAGTCAATCAGCAGCTAGCAATTGGCTTTGGTATTGCCTTTGGGGCGGCGGTGCTCAACCTATTACGTGAGCGCTTTGGACTAGACACGCTGGCGGCGTTTCAAACGACTTATTGGATACTGGGGATTTTGACCATTTTATCAGGGCTGTATTTTTTAAGACTCAAGCCTGAAGATGGTCGCGGTTTATATTAGGCTTATCTTAGGTACGTCTCACAGGCAACAAGCAATCGATAGTTGTCTTAACGCTTTATCATTATAAACACCTGTCTTATAGACATAAAAATACCAGCATGTCCTTTGATATATCTTAAAAGATACTCAAAAAACAAGCTGGCAAGTGTCAGTCAAGAGTGGCCAATTACGGTGCGTCGTCGTCATGCATTTGTGACTGAATATAACGCTCAACCCCGATACTTTCTATCAAGTCTTCTTGAGTCTCTAGCCAGTCGTCATATTCCTCATTACCGTCTTTTAGCGTGACCAATAGCTGGCGTGATACATAATCGCGCTTTTCTTCACATAGGGTAATTGCCTCAGTGATAATAGCAAATTTTTGCTTTTCTAAACGCAGGTTGCACTCAATCATCTCAGGCACGTCCTCTGCAAGGAACATCTTGCCATAATCTTGTAAGTTTGGCAGACCGCCTAATAATAAGATACGCGCAATCAAATCATCCGACCACTTCATCTCAGCGATAGATTGTTTATAAAAATGCTCGTTTAATGTTTCAAGCCCCCAATGACGAGCGATACGCGCATGCAAAAAATACTGATTGATGGCAATCAATGACTGTCCGAGTACTTTATTTAAGGCGCGAATGACCTCTTTATCCCCTTTCATATTTTCTCTCCCTACTCTATTTAATCTATGATACGTGCTCTAAATATTGCAGCTTAATATAGCTGTGACGATACTAGACAATATCAGGAGACACTTCTGCCATTTGGCTTTGTAGATAGTTTGGCAGACCGATCATATCGATAAGGCGCAGCTGCTGCTCTAACCAATGTGCATGATCTTCTTCAGTATCTTTGAGCTGCTCGACCAACATCTCGCGGGTGACATAGTCGTGCTCTTCTTCACACAGCGCAATACCGTCTTTTAGGTGCTGCTGTACTTGATACTCTAAATCAAGGTCAAACTGTAGCATCTCAGGGACGGTGCTACCGATGTTGATCTCATCAACGCTCATCTTTGGCGTGCCGCCAAGCATCAAAACACGGCGGATAATGGCCTGCGCGTGCAAGGTCTCATCTTCCATTTCATGATGGATGCGGTCATATAGCTTGCCGTAGTGCCATTCAGCATACATTTCTGAATGAATAAAATACTGATCACGCGCAGCAAGCTCGCCGCCCAATAAAAAATTTAAATAATCAATGACTTTCTGGCTACCTATCATCACCCATACTCCTATTGTTGTCTCGCAGGTTAAATTCACAATATTGCATATAATAAAAGCGTTATTGGTAAACTGCTTAGTAAAGATTAAAGTCCGTCAGACTTCTTACAATATCAGACAGATATAGTAGCATATAGAGGTGCTAGCGCTTGTAATGTTATGAACTAAGAATAAGATGCTAATTGAGAATTATAATTAACTAGCATGGCTGATGAGCGCGTCATCAACCAGTATGTGAGATAGAGGCAGTACGTGAGGTAGAAATTGCGTGAAAGGATGGTGATGCAAGAGGTATACGCAGGAAAAAAATGGGGCAGTTTCTGGTGCTACCCTACACTGCATAAGCCAGCGCATCGAGCTTGGCATGATGTTCGTCTAGAAAGTCATTGACCATAGGCTCGCAGCAGCCGCAACAAGTCGCCACATCGAGCGTGTCTTTTAGGCCTTCGAGCGTATCGACACCCGAAGCGATCGCTGCTTTGATTTGCTTGTCTTTTACGTCATTACAGATACATACGTACATAGATTGGCTCCTTTACGTGATGGGTATATCATAACGATAACTATTATCATTTTCAATAGTGTTTGCTGCATTTATCACCCTATCTTTGACTACGCAGTAAATAAATGCAGACAGATATTTTGAAAAATAAATTCATGTAAAGGAATATAAGTATCGATGTAACCGAATGGTATCAAAGGTAGTAAATTAACGACGAACTGTAATTTAGCTCAATTTTTAATCGATTTTATTGACGACTGCTGTTATATTGACCCCCTATTAACAACGCCCTATTGGAATTATGCTATGTCTGATAATAATTTTATGATACGACCTATTGATTTGTTTAAAGTCTTATCTGATCCGACTCGTCTAAAAATATTTCAAATTCTTTTTAAAAAAGAAGCACGCTGTGTGGGCGAGTTGGTTGAGATATTGGATCAGCCGCAGCCAACTATCTCACGCCATCTAAATCACCTAAAAAAACTGGGTATTCTAAGCTGTGTGCGTGACGGGACTTGGATGTGGTACGAGGTCGCCGATGACTTGCCAGAGTGGTGTCAAGAGATCTTAGAGATCACGCATGAGCAGACATCGTTGGATGCAGATATAAAGCTTACCTAGTAGATAAGATGGGCATGATGCCATAAAAAAGACCTATAATTGTATAGGTCTTTTTTATGGCGTTTTATAGCTTATGCACCAACTGGTGTGCAGATACTGGCGTGTTTGCCGTATCCGATTAAGCTAAATCTAAAAAATCACTGACAAAAGCATTGGCCGGCTGGTGTATCAGTGCCTCTGAGGTGCCTACCTGCTCTACTCGTCCTTGGTTCATCACCACGATCTCATCTGACACCGCCCTTGCCTCTTCTTGATCGTGAGTGACCATGATGCTGGTGATACCCAGCTCATGGTGGATGTTTTTTAGCCACGTGCGCAGCTCTTTACGTACCTTGGCATCGAGTGCGCCAAATGGTTCATCAAGCAATAATAACTTGGGTTTGACTGCCAAAGCTCGTGCCAGCGCAATCCGCTGACGCTGTCCGCCAGAGAGCTGATGCGGATAGGCGTTGGCGACTTGGGGCAACTGCACCAACTCTAATAGCTCATTTACACGCTTATTGATATCGGCTTTGCTAGGACGCTTGTTTTTTGGTAATAATGTCAAGCCAAAAGCGACGTTTTCGGCGATGTTTTTATGGCGAAACAATGCATAGTGCTGAAACATAAAACCGATATGGCGCTTTTGTACCGGGGTGTTGGTCACATCCAAGTCATCAAAGAATATTTGCCCAGAATCTGCGTATTCAAGACCTGCGATGATACGCAGCAAGGTGGTCTTACCGCAGCCTGAGGGCCCAAGCAAAGTGGTTAGTTTGCCAGTTGGTACGGTGATATTGATATTGTCTAAGGCGGTAAAACTGCCAAATTTTTTATTAACGTTGCGAATCTCAATACTCATAATCGTGTCTCTTATTCACTTTTGCTTATCGTGGCAGCGTCTATGCTGGCGACAGCGTTGTGGTAATCAATCTTTCGTATAGGCCGTCAGTTGTTTACACATTTCCCGAGCTCTTAGCTGCCTGCGCCGCCGTCTTATGGGTGTCGGCCGCATTGGTGGCATTGGCGCTCACTGGTAGCTCAGACGCAGCCGCGAGACGTGCCGATTTGGCAAATTTGCGCGCTTGCATCTTGGTCATGACCTGCTGAATCAGTAGTGTCACCAGTGCCAGTGCCGCAAGCAGGCTTGATAAGGCAAAAGCGGCGGTAAAATTATAATCGTTATAAGCAATCTCGACCAGAAGCGGCATGGTATTGGTCTCACCGCGAATATGACCGGACACTACGCTGACTGCACCAAACTCGCCCATCGCTCGGGCATTGGTCAAAATCAAACCATAAAGCAGCGCCCATTTGATATTGGGCAAGGTGACATGCCAAAAAGTCTGCCAACCACTCGCACCCAATGTCAGCGCCGCTTGCTCCTCACTGTCGCCTTGCGTCTGCATCAGCGGTATCAGCTCACGTGCCACAAATGGGAAGGTAACAAACAATGTCGCCAATACAATGCCTGGTACCGCATATATCACCTGAAAACCCATACTCTCAAGCCAGCCGCCCACAGTAGAGTTGAGACCAAATAACAGCACAAACATGAGGCCTGCGACCACAGGCGATACCGAAAATGGCAAATCAAGCAAGGTGGTGACCAGCTGCTTACCTTTAAACTGATAACGTGTCACCAGCCATGCAATCGCAATACCCAGCACCATATTGATCGGTAACACGATGCCGGCAGTGATCAAGGTCAGCTTAATCGCTTGCAAGGCCTCAGGATCGACCAAGGAAGCAACATACAACTGCCAGCCGTTTTTAAAGGCTTCATAAAACACCGCAAGTAGCGGCACGACCAGCATCACCACCATAAACAGCACAGCAATGGTGATAAAAGTGCGACGTATCCACGGGGTGTCTTTGGTCGCAGGATTGCTTTGGTAATCATAGCTATTGGATATCTGCATATCAGCGAGCTCCTACGCGGCGAGACAGTTTCCACTGTGCGATATTGATGGTCAATAAGATGGTAAATGAAATCAGCAACATAAATAGTGCCACGGCTGATGCGCCCCCAACATCGAACTGCTCGAGCTTACTGATGATAATCAGCGGCAAAATCTCAGTTTCCATCGGGATGTTGCCGGCGATAAAGATCACCGAGCCATACTCACCTGTCGCACGGGCAAACATCATCCCAGCGCCCATCAGTAAGGCTGGCATCATCTCAGGCAAGATCACCTTGCAAAACGTGGTCAAGCGATTGGCACCCAGTAACCGACAGCTCAGCGAGTACCGGCTGCACCGCCCGCACGATAAATGGAAAGCTGACCACCACCAAAGCCAGCCAAATACCTAAAGGTGTAAAGGCCACTTGAATATCAAACTTGGCAAACCATTGACCTATTAGGCCGTTGGGCGCGTACAGGGTAGCAAGCGAGATACCCGTCACCGCCGTCGGCAAGGCAAATGGTAGATCCACCAAGGCATTGATTAAGGATTTGCCCCAAAACTCATAACGCACTAGCACCCAAGCGACCAAGGTACCAAACACCATATTGGTCAGCATCGCTGCAAACGCCATCCACAAGCTCAGCTTAATCGCAGCCGTCACCTGTGGTTGGCTGATGGCCTGCCAAAATCCCGTCCAGCCCATTTGCGTCGTGGTATAGGCCATCATGGCAAACGGCAGTACCACCAGTAGCGATAAGCTAAAAACCGTGATACCCATGCTCAGCCCAAACCCTGGCAGCACGTTGCGCTGACGCATACGGGTCAGCCAGCCTTTTTTGGCAAGGGCTTTGTGGGCGGATGAAGCGGTTGCACTCATAGTGATGTCCTATTGCCTAACGAATGGTACGTAACAAAATATTGAGCAATCTACTTAATAATAATTATGCTGGGTCAGCTGAGCTCACGGTATAAAGGACATGGTGTAGATGACCATGTCCTTTTTTTGTTTACCACGGCTTCTCTTGCACTAGAGTATCGCTCTAGGTGCTGCGCTGCCTATTGTTTACTGCAGTGCTTACTGTTTACTGCGGTGCGTTGATCGCTAATTGATCAAAGACGCCATTGTCGCTAAAGTAAGTGCCCATGATCTCATCCCATGAACCAAAAACATCATTTGGACGGAAAGTCTCAACCGGTGGCAGTTTGTCACTGTTTTTATCGAGTACGCTTTGTACGCTCGGACGTAAGTATAAATCGGCTGCTAGTTGCTGAGCAGGCTCACTCCACAAGTAATCAAGATACGCTTTGGCCGCGTCTGTAGTGCCTTTTTTGTCTGTTACCGTCTTCACGACAGCCACAGGGCTTTCTGACTTGATCGAGTATTTTGGATAGACGATGTCCACTTGACCGGCACCAAAATCAGTCGCCGCCAAGTTGGCTTCGTTTTCAAAGGTTACTAAAACATCGCCAATACCGCGCTGCACAAAGGTTGTGGTTGCTGCACGGCCACCGTTTTCGTAGACTTTGACGTTTTTGAGCATCTCTTTTACGTAGTTTTTGGCTGGTGCCTCTTCGTTATTAAACGCATGCAGACCATAACCATAAGCGCCTAAGAAGGCATAGCGACCATTGCCCGTGACTTTTGGATTGGCCATAACGATCTCAAGACCGTCTTGAGTCAAATCTTCCCAGTCATTGATGCCTTTTGGATTGTCTTTACGCACCAAAAACACGATGGTGCTGGTAAAAGGCACGGCATTATCAGGGAATTTACTCTCCCAGTCTGACTCAACCAAACCCTCTTTTTCTAGTAGCTCGATATCAGAGCCTTGGTTCATAGTGGCAACGTCGGCTTGTAGACCATTGGCCACTGACAAGGCTTGCTTACTTGAGCCGCCATGCGACTGTTTGACGGTGATGGTGCTATTTGGGTGCTCGCTTTTGTAGTGCTCTACAAATAGCGGGTTATAATCTTTATAAAAATTACGGGCAACGTCATATGAGACGTTGAGCAGCTCGATGTTTTGACCTTCTGCAGCCGCCGTATCATCAGCGTTTGCGGTGGTGTCGACTGCATCATTATTGCTGCAGCCAGCTAGACCTAAGCTCAAGGCTATGCCTGCAATGCTGAGAGCGCTGCGAGTTTTACTTTTTTGTTGATATGGGGCGGCGTATGTCATACTTTCCTCAAAGATGCTGTTAGGTAATGCAAGTATGCTAACAGCGCCATCTTATTATGTTTAATGATGAATATGCGTATGGTATTGCCAAAAGGGAATAACAAGCAGGCAAAGCCAATTATATCAATAAGTTGTTTAAATACCCTGCGTGTATAACTGGCTGTTTGCTAGTCGATGAATTCCCTGCTGGCAAGCGCCTGATATGTATTGCACGCGCCTCACTTGCCAGTGAGGACACAAGCCCTGCTACAAACCAAAACTCAATGACTAAATAGCCAAATAACTACTTAGTACGTGCCAGCTGATCGAAACGACCACCGTCTACAAAGAAAGTATCCATAATCTCTGCCCATGGACCAAAGACGGCGACAGGCTCAAACGTTTCAATATCAGGTAACGAGTCTTTGTGCGCAGCAAGGACTTGCTCATCACTTGGGCGCATGTACATCTCTGCCATCAGCTCTTGTGCAGGCTTGTCCCACAAGCCTTTTAGATAGGCACTTGCCGCTTCGGTCTTGCCCGCTTTATCAGTCACTGCCGTGACGACTGCTACTGGATTAGCAATCTCAATCGAGTAGCTTGGATAGACAATATCGACCTGACCCATGGCAAATTGCTGAGCGGCCAAATTGGCCTCATTTTCGGTAGTGATGAGTACATCGCCTAGGCCGCGCTGGGTAAAACTGGTCGTCGCAGCACGCGCGCCATTGTCATAAGTGACCACGTTTGCCAACAGCTTTTTGATAAAGTCATTGGTTTTAACAGGGTTGTCGCTACTGTTTTCTTTAAATTGGTGCAAGCCGTAACCGTAAGCACCCAAAAAGGCATAACGCGCTGTACCACTGGTCTTGGGATTGGGCGTGACCACATCGATATCGTTACGGGCTAAATCTAACCAATCCTGAATGTTTTTTGGATTACCTGCACGAACCAGTAGCACCATGGTACTGGTGTACGGTACAGCATTATTGGGTAGTGCTTGCTGCCAGTCAGAAGCGACCAGACCTTTTTCCACCAACAGATTCATATCGCTCTCTTGGTTAAAGGTGACCACATCTGCTTGCAAACCATTGGCAACAGAGAGCGCCTGCTTACTAGAGCCGCCATGCGACTGATTGATATTTACTTTGCTGTTTGGATGGGCTTTTTGATAGTCAGTGCTAAATAGCGCGTTATATTCTTTATAAAAGTCGCGAGATACATCATAGGAGACATTGAGTAGATTGACATCCTGCGTCTCACCATTAGCGTTGTTTGCTGCCTTGTTTTGCGCCCCTTCGGTTGGACTACAACCTGTCATCATGATCGCTGCTGCGAGCATGCCGCTAGTGGTAAGTACCCGCGCTTTTATATGTTTATTATTGGTTGGCTGGATGCTAGCCATGCGGAATTTTTGGAATTTTTTTTGCATGATGCTCTCGATAAAGGTGGTAGAAGCGTTTTGTTAAAATTCTGATCATCATAGGGCTTACAATCATTTGAGCTTGGTTGTTTTGACTTTTACTCTGTTGATTTCGGTTTTCGGATGATGAAAGCTATGCTAGCAGCACAAATAGCAAACGCTTAGTGACGAATCCGCTTATCAAGTCTTGATGTTGGCATAAGCACTTAGCATGTGCTTTTAGGAAATTATGGGAAACGTGAGGTAAATCATTGCAGGCAGGCTTATTAAATAGGCTATAATTTAGCTAGGCTGTACCCTCATTCTATATGGTAGGGCCCAAGCGCCAATACTATATCCATTTTACCGTTTTATTTAACCAAAGGCCTTTTTATGACTCTTTCGTCCCATCGCTTTCACTCTGCTGCAGCATTAACATTAATGGCCTCTGCCCTAGCTGCCGTAACAGGTTGTCATAACGTGACGCCCGCGGCGAAGAGTTCTGCGAACAATGCTGTAGCGGTTCATTCAATTCCAGTGGATGTTATGAAAGACTATATTTCTGGTGATTATGCTTCTGCGGATTATGACAAACGCGCACAAGGCTATGACTGGGTTGGCGTGATGGTACGATCGGCGGGCAATGAGCAGATCGATATCAAGGTACGTGCACGTAGCGACATCAAAAAACCAACGTGTCAGTTTGACGGCACCGCCAGCTTAATGGGTCAAGACAAAGCACACGGTGTGATTTTTCAAACCAAGGTCAATGACAGCACGGCGTTTTTTCAGTTTAAAGATGGGATGTTGACCATTGATAGCCAAGATAAGTACGCGCTGAATTATTTTTGTTCGGGTGGCGCTTCACTCGTTGGCGACTATCAGAAGCTTGAGGGTGATTTAGCGCTCAATTAATAGCTTTAATTGCCTATTTTAGATAATAAAATGAGATAAGAAAAAAGGTGCCAGATTTATATTCTGCCACCTTTTTTTATGAGTGATGTTTATCAAAAAATCAATTTTGCTCTATACCGCAGATGCACCAGTTAACTTGACCTCAGCACGTTGGTCTTTTGCGATACCGGCATAGTAATTACGCAAAATCTCTAGCACTTCTGGACGGCTAAAGTTGTCGGGTACCTCCAGATCTTCTGATAGCGCCTTACGCAGTTTAGTGCCTGAGACTTTGACGTGCTCAGAGGCATCATGCGGGCAGGTCTTATCAGACGCCATGGCGCTACAAGCATTACACCAAAACGTCCAGCCAATTTTTAGCGGCTGGGTGATGAGATCGTCTTTGCCAACCTGTTCAAAAATGGTTTGTGCATCAAATGCACCGTAGTAATCGCCCACACCAGCATGGTCGCGACCAACGATCAGATGACTACAGCCATAGTTTTGGCGGAATAACGCATGTAATAAGGCTTCACGTGGACCAGCATAGCGCATATCTAATGGATAACCTGCTTGAATCACCGTGTCTTGTTTAAAGTAATTATCAATCAAGGTTTTGATGGCTTCTTGACGCACTTCTGCTGGAATATCACCTGGTTTTAGTGCGCCGAGCAATGAATGAATCATAACGCCATCGCAGATCTCAATTGCGATTTTGGCCAGATATTCATGTGAGCGGTGCATCGGGTTACGCGTTTGGAAAGCCGCCACAGTCTTCCAGTTTTTCTCTTCAAAGATTTGACGTGTTTGCGCGGGCGTTTTATAGATACCAGGATAACGCGTTGGGAACTCGCCCTCGCTCAGTACTTCTACGCTACCTGCAATATTGACATCATCTTGATCCAATACTTGCTGGACGCCTGGATGCTCTGGATCTGTGGTGGTAAATACTTGCTGACACTCGTGTTCTTTATCAATGGTATAGGTCTCTTCTACTGTCAAGATGCCCATAACTTCGCCATCTTGTGCGACCAATGCGACTTTGTCGCCTTGACTCAAACTATCCGCCGTCGCTTTTGGTGCAGACAAGGTGATCGGAATGGGCCAAAACAAACCTTTATTATCCCCACTTTGCAAGCGCATGTTATCAACCACGCCCTGCCAATTGGCTTTATTCATAAAACCATTTAGCGGCGTAAAACCACCAATACCGAACATGATCAGATCACCACGCTCGCGTGAGCTTAAGGTAATGGTTGGTAAGGTGCTGGCAAGCTCTAGTGCTTGCTCGCGTGCTTCGCCTTCTAACAAAAGTGGTTTAAGCTCGGCACTGCCATGTGGTGGAACCAGCTTTGATTGGGATTGAGTTTGGCTTTGGGTCTGGATCTGGGTCTGAGACATATCGTTATTAAAACCTCTTATTAGAAAGAATGGTTGGAAGAGATGAGCAAAAATACGAAAGTGATTAAATATACAAAACTGAGAAGAAAGCCGTCGATAGATAAGAAGTAGCGTACTAGTGATCAGGCGTTAAATTTGATAAGCATAGGCTACCTAACTTTCGTTATGAAAATTTATGCTGTGTTTGGATATGGATATGTCTGAAAGGAATTTATGTTTATAGATAGAAGCTTATATGATGTGACCCTGAATTGTTTAAATTGCGATTTGTGGTATAGGCTACCATGTACGAGCACAGACATCAGATTGCTTCCATCGCTGCTTTTAAGACCAAAAACAAAACTGAGATTACGTCATGTATCAATATAATTACGCTGACCAGACGTTAGTAGACGAACGAGTTGCCCAATTTCGCGACCAAACCGAGCGATTTTTGGCAGGTGAGCTGCCAGAAGAGCAGTATTTGCCACTGCGATTGCAAAACGGCTTGTATATCCAGCGTTATGCACCGATGCTCCGTATTGCCATTCCTTACGGCTTGCTTGCCAGCTATCAGCTACGCAAATTGGCTGAAATTACCCGTAAGTACGATAAAGGTTATGGGCACATGACCACCCGTACCAATATTCAGTTGAACTGGCCAAAACTAGAAGAAGTGCCAGACATTTTGGCTGAGCTTGCGACAGTACAGATGCATGCCATTCAAACCTCAGGCAACTGTATTCGTAACACCACAACCGATCCTTACGCGGGTATCCATAAGGAAGAAATCTCTGACCCACGCCCTTATTGTGAGATTATCCGTCAGTGGTCAACCTTTCATCCTGAGTTTGCCTTTTTACCGCGTAAATTTAAAATTGCAGTGATCGGTACCGAAGCGGATCGTGCGGCAACGCAAGTACATGATGTGGGTCTGCACGTCGTTACCAATGACGCAGGCGAGCTTGGCTTTGAAGTGATCGTTGGTGGTGGCTTAGGACGTACGCCTATTATTGGTAAAACGATTCGCAAATTCTTACCGCGCGAGCATTTGCTCAGCTACCTCGATGCCATTTTGCGCGTTTATAACCTGCACGGTCGCCGTGATAACAAGTACAAAGCCCGTATTAAAATTTTGGTTGATAGCTTAGGCGGCGATCAGTTTGCCAAACTGGTAGAAGCTGAGTGGGAGGCGCACACCAAAGACGGTCCGCTGACCTTGACGGATGACAATTTTGACACCGCTGCCAGTTACTTTAGCATGCCTGATTATCAGTCATTTGATGCGCTCGCAGTACAGTCTGAGCTACAACAACAACTAAACGCTGATAAAGACTTTGCCAATTGGTATAACCAGAATACTGTGGCACATAAGGTGGACGGTTACCGTGCGGTCGTGATTTCTTTAAAAGCCGGATTGGTGGACGGTCGTTATGTACCATCAGGTGACTTGAGTGATGCTCAAATGGATGCGCTTGCCGATTTGTCTGATCGTTATAGCTTTGGTGAATTGCGCGGTACATATCAGCAAAATCTGGTATTCGCTGATGTGCAAACCAAGGAGCTTTATGAATTGTGGCAGCAGCTATCAGATTTGCATTTAGCACGCGCCAATATCAACACCTTAACCGACATGATTGTCTGCCCAGGTTGGGATTATTGCTCACTGGCCAATGCGACTACGCATAATATTGCTGAGCAAATCGAAAAGCAGTTTGATGATTTAGATTACTTGTATGATCTTGGTGATATTCGCCTAAACATGTCAGGCTGCATGAATGCCTGCGCCCACCATCACACAGGTGATATCGGTATCTTGGGTGTGGACAAAAAAGGCGAGCACTGGTATCAGATTAGCCTTGGCGGTAACTCTAGCAATGACGCCAAATTGGGCAAAATCTTAGGAAAAGCGGTGCCAGCGGATGATGTGGCCAGCACCTTACAAACCATTTTAGATGTGTATCTCGATATACGCGGCACTAACGAACAAGATGTTGAGGGTTTTGGTGACGTGATTGACCGCGTTGGTATCGCCCCCTTTAAGGAGAAGGTCTATGGCTAATCATCATGTGCTCGATAGCCATGGCGCAGACATCAGTGGCGAAGATACTTGGCAAGCGCTAGTGACAGCGCAGCTGCCTGACGGTATCGCGTTATCAAACCTGACCTTACTTGAGCTGTTACACAAACAAGAAAAAGTTGATGTACTTGTCCCATTAGCAGATTTATTAAATGCTGATGGAAAACTGGCAAACGGTTTGCTCGCGCAAGTATTGGATATCCTAAAGCAGCACAGCAGCCGATTGGGTGTGTGGATCACATCCAATACCGATGCTGATGATCTGCCTGATGTAAAAGACTTTTTATTGACGCAAGACTTGATCGTCATTCATGTCCCAAGTTTTGTGGATGGTCGCGGTTTTAGTTTTGCACAGACCCTGCGTCAGCTTGGTTATGAAGGTGATATTCGCATGGCAGGCGCGTTTGGTCGTGATCAAATCGCTTATTTGCTGCGCGCTGGTGCTACTAGCTTTGTACTCAATGAGCATGATGCTAAATCTGATATTAGCCAAGCCTTCACTGCCCTAGCCAGTAGCTATGATGGTCGAGACGCTTCAGCATTACCGATGTTCTCAAAAACCTAAACTCGATATTAAAGAACCATTTTTATATTAACAATTATTAAGGAATGTATTATGAGCCAATTACACCCAAACCTAGATATCGACCAAGCAAACCAAGATTTGCAAGGTAAATCACCAGAAGAGATTGTAGCGTGGGCGCTGACGCAAGCCAAAAACCCAATCATCACCACCAACTTCCGTCCTTATGAGTCAGCGATCTTGCATTTGGTCGCCAAACAAAAACCTGATATCACCGTACTCTGGGTAGATTCAGGCTATAACACCGATGCGACCTATCAATTTGCCAACAAATTGATTCGTGATCTTGATCTCAATGTCGTGACGTATATCCCAAAACAAACCGCTGCACACCGTGATTCAACCATGAATGGTATCCCAGGCATTGACAACCCGCAACATGGCGAGTTCACTGAACAAGTGAAACTTGAGCCATTCCGCCGCGCCCTTGCTGAGCTAAAGCCTGACGTATGGTTTAACGCGATTCGTAAAGACCAAACTGAGTTCCGCCAAGGTCTTGATGTACTTAGCTTATCAAAAGACGGTGTATTGAAAGTAGCACCATTGTTTGAAAAAACCGATGCAGATTTGGATGTGTACTTAGATGAGCACAACTTGCCAAACGAGCATGACTACTTTGATCCAACTAAGGTAGAAGAAAGCCGTGAGTGTGGTCTGCATACGCAGTTGTAATCAAGCGTTACCGTCATTCATCGTTTAAAAAGCTCTGTTTAAAAGGCTCTTTTACTCTTGTAAGAGAGCCTTTTTGTCGCAAGCGCTCTTATCACTACTCCCTTCTCTATTCTACATTCCATCAAAAACTATAATAAATATGATGAAAACGACTATGCTAATGCCAATTCACTGCATGAGACGTAGCGCCTGATACCTCATAATGGAAGCATATTTTACGACATTGAATACATAATTGGTGATGCTATGAACACCTTTCCATTATTTTTTAAACTAGAAAATCGCAAGGTACTGATCGTGGGCGGTGGCGATGTGGCGCTGCGTAAGGCAGATTTGCTTAGCCGTGCTGAGGCTGCCATTACCATTCTAGCGCCAGATATCAGCACTGAGATACAAGCCTTGCTCTCAGACGATAAGCACGAGCTGATTTATAAAAACTATGATAAATTCTATATGACAGGTGCACGAGTCATCATTGCGGCGACTGATGATGAGGCGCTTAATCATCAAATTCACGCTGATGCCACCGCGCTCAACATCCCCGTCAATGTGGTTGATACCCCGCATTTATGTGACTTTATCTTCCCCGCTATCGTCGATCGTAATCCCATCGTCATCGGCATCTCATCGAATGGCAAAGCGCCGGTACTGGCACGTCTACTACGTGCACGTCTTGAAACCCTCATTCCGCAAGGTTATGGCAAGCTGGCCAAGCTGGCTGGTGAGTTTCGTAGCGAGGTAAAACGTAAAATACCAACCCTGACAGGCCGTCGGCAGTTTTGGGAACGTGCCTTTGAAGGTCAAGTCAGTCAACTGATGTTTGCCGGTAATGAGCGTGAGGCCACTGCCCAGCTAAAAGCAGATCTAGACAGCACAGTAGCTGCTCTTGAAAATAGCGCTAATCATAGTGTTGACCCTGATGTCCATAACCCTAGTAATAGCCCTGCTACGACGACTAGCCAGCATTCACAGAGCCACAGTACAGAATCACTATCAGCCTCTGCGCCTGTAGCAACAGATAAGTTGACAACTACTCAACATAACAATATTAATCAGGCTCAAGCAGCTGTCGGTGAAGTCTATATCGTCGGTGCAGGGCCTGGTGATCCAGAGCTTTTGACATTTAAGGCGCTACGTCTGATGCAGCAAGCAGACATCGTCTACTATGATGCCCTAGTTTCTCCGCAAGTATTAGACTTATGCCGCCGCGATGCCGATAAAGTGTTTGTCGGTAAAAAACGCAGTAACCATGCGGTCGCGCAATTAGGCATCAACGAGCTGCTCATCAATAGCGCCAAACAAGGCCGCCGTGTGGTACGTCTAAAAGGTGGCGATCCCTTTATCTTTGGGCGTGGCGGCGAAGAGATTGAAAGCTTGCGGGCGCATGAGGTTCCTTATCAAGTGGTACCAGGTATCACCGCTGCCAATGCCGCTGCCAGCTATGCTGGTATCCCCCTTACCCACCGTGATCATTCGCAGTCGGTGCGTTTTGTCACTGGGTTTTTAAAGGCGGGTGCGCCCAATGAGAAGTTTGAAAACTTACTTGATACCAATGAAACCGTGGTGTTTTATATGGGTCTGCATTCGCTGGCACGTTTGACGACAGGTTTGATAAACGCTGGCCGCTCGCCTGAGACGCCAATTGCCATCGTCTCCAATGCCAGCATGCCCAATCAGCAAGTATTAACTGGCACACTTGAGAGTATCGTGGCGCTGCAAGAACAAAACCGGCTGCCCACGCCCGCCTTACTTATCATGGGAGATGTGGTGGCGCTGCATGATGATTTGGCGTGGTACAACAAACACAATAAAGATACCGGCGATACAGAGACTAACTGGTTACGTGCAGGAAAAACTATCACGGACCAAGATGCAAAAAAGCCGATAGACCAGCAAGCCCATGCGCTCTCTATGATCGCTAATTTGGCAGCGCAGCAAGAAGAAGGTTTGGAGCAATTGGTGATTGGATAATGTTTGCTTGATTTCGAAAAGACTATAATGTAGCCCTGTCAATATGTTATTGGCAGGGCTTTTTATGCGTTTGCAACACAGCAAAGCCTAGCAATTCTTGCTAGAATGACAGCTTGCTTATAAACACCCTTCCGCTCAATGACACCCCCACTTGCCGATACCACGTTTGCGCCGCGCCTATGAAAAATTTAAAACCTTTAACTGTCTTACATACCTCCGATTGGCACTTAGGGCGCAGGCTCTATGGCCGTATGCGTTATGATGAGTTTGCAGCGTTTTTGGGTTGGCTTGAAACCACCATTAGCGAGCAACACGTCGATGTACTGATTGTCGCCGGTGACATTTTTGACACCATGACACCAAGCAACCGAGCGCAAGCGCTGTATTATGAGTTTTTGGGGCGAGTCTCACGCTCCTGTTGCCAGCATATCGTCATCGTCGCAGGCAATCATGACTCTCCGACGTTTTTGGATGCACCAAGTCATGTGCTTAAGTTTCTAAACGTCCATGTCATTGGCACCGCTTGCGAGGACTTAAACGATGAGGTCTTGGTATTAGATGACACAGACGGCGCCCCGCATTGCATCATCGCCGCTGTGCCCTATCTGCGCGATCGTGATGTGCGCAGTAGCAGCGCTGGCGAGTCGATGGACAGCAAAGACGCCAATGTCATCAAAGGCATTCGCGCCCATTATGATAACGTCGCCAGTATCGCCAAAGCCAAGCAAGCCCAATTAATAAAATCCCATCAGCGTCACATTCCGATAATCGCCACAGGTCATCTATTTGCAGCTGGCGGCACGACGACCGAAGATGACGGCGTACGTGAGCTTTATGTCGGTTCGCTTGGTAAGGTGTCTGCTGACATGTTTGACGATGGTTTTGATTATGTCGCCCTTGGGCATTTGCATGTCCCGCAGCGGGTCGGCGGCCGTGAGACCATTCGCTATTCAGGCTCGCCGATTGCCATGGGTTTTGGTGAGGCGCGCCAGCAAAAACAAGTGTTGCTCATACAGTTTGGCGCAGTAAAAAACGAGTTTAGTGATAAAAAACCAATGTCAAACAACACCGCTGCTCGTACCATTGCAAGCAATGTGCCTCAGATCACCCGTACAGTTGCCACAATTGAAACATCGGTAGAAAAAGCGGCTAAAAAAGTAGCCAATCAGACGAGTGGTTTTATGGATGATTTGTTTGGCTTTGATGATTCAGTAGACAATCAGGGCCGCGACAAAAGCAATGTAGACGAACACCATGTAAAGCAGGAAAGCAAGGTTGATAACCTCAATTCAAATGATATTGACTCAAAAATGACCTCTCCACCGCAGCGACTACATTTTGACAAATCATGTCAGATGCAGATCGCTTCCTTGCCTATTCCCACGTTTCAAAAACTGGCACAAGTCTCAGGTGATCTACAGTCTATCCAACAGACAATTGACAGCACTGCTCAGTCTTTAGATGACACGGAGTCTGTTTGGCTCGAAGTGATTTACACAGGTGACGAGCTGGTCAGTGATTTACGTGAGCATATCCAAGCGATGGTAGATGGCTTGCGGTGTGAGGTACTAAAAATAAAAAACACCCGCACTTATAATAAAGTGCTAAACCAGCAGCAAACCTCTGAGACACTACAAGACTTGGATGAGGAAGAGGTGTTTGAGCGCTGTCTGCTTCTGAACAAGGTCGCAGATAAACAAAAAAACGCCCTGCGAGAAGCCTATCAGCAAATCATATATAACTTGCGTCATGAAGACACTCAGGCGGAATAACGGCCGCTCATGTCAACTACTTTGATAATCACTCTATAGACCTATCTAAAAATAAGACCTGCTCATGCGACTGATTGAACTGCGACTAAAAAACCTCAACTCCCTAAAAGGCGAATGGCATATTGACTTTAGTGATCCTGCTTTTTTGAATGAAGGCATCTTTGCTATTACTGGGCAAACAGGCGCTGGCAAGACCACCATCTTAGATGCGATTTGTTTAGCACTCTATAGCCAAACACCACGATTGGGCGATATTACCGGCTCAACTAACGAGATCATGACCCAAGGTACGGGTGAATGCTCAGCAGAAGTCATCATCGAGATCGACTCTACACGTTATCAATGCTACTGGTACCAGCACCGCGCGCATAAAAAAGCCAAGGGTAACTTATTACCGATTAGACATGAGATCAGTGAGGTTAAAACTGGCAAGATTTTAGAAGAAAAAAAGTCCAAGACATCCGCCTATATCCAAGACCTTATCGGTATGGATTTTAATCAGTTCACCCGCTCCATCATGCTGGCTCAAGGCAGTTTTGCCGCATTTTTGAAGTCGGATATTGGTGATAGAGCAGCTATACTGGAAAAAATCACCGGCACTGCCATCTATGCCAAAATATCGCTCAATGTCCATGAAAGACACCGTACTGAAAAAGAAGCGCTTGGCAAACTACAGGCAGGCGTGAACAGTTTATCTTTACTGAGTCCTGAGGATGAAAAACGACTGGCAGCAGAGCTTGAGACGCTTAACCAGCAACAAAGTAAGCAGCGCCAACGCTTTAAAACCGTAAGTGAGCAACTGCAGTGGCTGGAGCAGGTTGAGCAGCTACAGCAGAGCCTTGCGAGTTATCAAAAAGGTTTTTCCGCAGCGCAGCATGCACAGATAGAATTTACTCCAGAGGCCAAGCGCTTGGAGCTGGCCAGTAAAGCTTTAGAAATTGACAGCCAGTTTCATAAGCTTGGCTATAGCCGAGAGACGGTCAATCGGCTTAGCAGTGAACAACATCAATTACTCAGTAATATTCCATCTCAGCAAGCAGTGCTTGCACAAGTTACGACCCATTTAAACGATATCACTACCATTGAAAAACAAGCAACAGATAATCTGCAAACTACTCTGCCTGTTATTTCAAAAACACGCGAATTGGATGCTGAGATAAAACAGCAACTTCACTCTTTGGCAAACGACAAGCAACGTAAAGACGACTTAGTCAATAATACGAAACGATTACATCAAGAAATAGCCAGACACAGCCAAACAGAGCAAGAGACGAAGACTCAGCTTGGCAGTCTAGAAAAGTATTTTGATGACTATAAAGAGCTAAACGACCTCGATACAGACATGGCGACCTTTGATAGCAGCTGTGGCCGATTAAAGACGCTGCTAAAAGATAATGTCGGCTTGACTACGGATAAACTTGCGTATGACCATCGAGCCGGCCAGCTACAAGCTGATTTCGATAAGCTGTCTAAGCAACAAGATTCAGATCGTTTATTAATAACCAAGCAACGCGAGCAACTTGCCAGCGTACAACAGCAGCAAGCGGCACTTATCGAAAAACAATCGCTTGCGAGTATGCGTCATGAGCAAGAGCAAGTCGACCAAATCAACACTCAGATTGCACAAGCCAGCTATAAGTTACAGCAGCTGTCCGATCTTGCTCACCAAATCGAAAATACCAAACGTTTACTACCGACGCTCAATGAAGAGTTAACGGCCTTAGAAGGACTCATTGCTGATCATCGATCAGACATTCAAGAAGCCAAACTCAACCGGCAAGAAAAGCAAGAGCATCTGAGTCTACTACAAAAGGTCGCTAAGCTTGAAGACTACATAGCAGATCTTGAAAATGGATCGCCCTGCCCGCTTTGCGGCGCCACTGAGCATCCTTATGGTAAGCATCATCCATTATTAGACCACAGTCACCAGGATACCAGCCAACACCAACCCTCTAAGACGCAACAAACACAGCAGCAAATAGCGGAACTAGAGACCGTTATTGATAACCTTGAACAAGCTTTATCAAAACACAATATCGAATATGCCACCAAAAAACAGACGCTAAATAACCAGCAACAACAACTGGCGCCACTACAGCAGCAAGCCGAAACCTTACATAGTGATGTTCAGGCTTACCTTTCCTCGCTATTTGAGGCTAAAAACAATCACTCTGAAGCAATCGCAGCAATTATCGACCCACTTACACAGATAAACGATAACATTGATGCGGCTACTGCGAACCTAGAGCCTAGCTTATCCTTATTAGATACCGCCAAACACGATCTAACTGAACATAAACAGTCTCTTAAAACCATAGTAATCGAATATGACAATTTAACTGAAACTGCTGCACAGCTCAGTACGACTATTGAAGCTGATGAAAAAAAGCAACAAGTGGTCAGTCATGATATTAACAACCTGACAACTGACATTAAGCTTAACTCACAAAAAATTGTTGGGATAAAAGATAAGATCACTGCTAATTTCTCAGAATTAACGCCTCTGCTGAGCACCATTTCAGCCCTGGTAAATAAGTATCCCATGAACCAACATAAAGCATACTTAACCACAGCGCTCAATACGGCAGACTTATCTGACGCACTTACGCAGTTGGGTCATAGTTTTGATAAGCAAACCGTAATAGACAGCGCAGAATGTGACCATCATATTGAAAAACTGCGGCAACAGCGCAGCGCTTTAAGTCAGTTAAAACAACAATTCAATGAGCAAAAAAACAGCCAACAGCAGCTGACCAACACCTTAAGCAGCTTGACTGCGCAGATTGAAACCAAGCAAGCACAGCTGCACAGTGATGAAACAACGCTCAACGAGCTAGAGCGCTTAATTGCTCATAAGGTCAAGACTATCGAACAATCAAAACAAGATAGAACAGAGGTTTTTGCAGATAAAGATACAGATGATGAAGAAAATAAATTACGCAATGCTGTCGATGCTGCTAAAGATAAGCAAAGAGTAGCGCAAAGGCAGCTAGATACCGTACAACAGGCATTAGAACAATTAAAGAGTAGAGAGCAGCAGCTAGCAACAGAGCTACAGTCGGCGACGACCACGCTGAGCACTCAGCAAAGTATCTTTACAGACTTACTCACAGCGTCCGATTTTGTCGATGAAGCCGCTTTTGTCAAAGCCCGCTTGCCCAAAGAGGAGCGTGACGCCCTACATAGACGTAAAGTAGCGATTGATACTGCGCTGCATCAAGCTCAGCTGCAGCTGGACAGTACGCAGCAAGCACTGACGCAAAGTCTTGCTGCGCCTATGACGAATGCAAGCCGAGAGCTCCTTGCTGAGCAATATCAGCAGATACAAACAGACATCGACGAGTTAAATCAAAAAATTGGTGCCATTGATCAAAAGCTTAAAGACAACGAGCAGCAAAAAAATACACAAGCGGCGCAGCTGATCGCCATTGATGAGCAAAGACAAAAGCTACAAGTATGGCAGCAGCTGCATATGTTAATTGGCTCGGCTGATGGCAAAAAGTATCGTACCTTTGCCCAAGGCCTAACGTTTGAAGTCATGATTGGCCATGCCAATACGCAATTGCAAAAAATGAGTGACCGTTATTTGCTGATTCACGACGACAGCAACCCACTTGAGCTGAATGTCATTGACAACTATCAAGGCGGTGAGGTTCGTAGCACCAAAAACCTCTCCGGCGGTGAAGGCTTTATCATCAGCCTAGCACTGGCACTTGGGCTGTCGCAAATGGCCAGTCATAATATCCGTGTCGATTCGTTATTTTTGGATGAAGGTTTTGGTACGCTTGATGAAGACTCACTTGATATCGCACTCGACACTTTAACCAATTTGCAGCAAGAAGGTAAATTGATCGGAATCATCTCCCACGTACAGGCGTTAAAAGATCGTATCTTGACGCAAATCAAGGTCGAAAAACTCTCAGGCGGCTTTAGCCAAATCACTGGTCAAGGCTGTCGCCGAGTTGTAAAAACAACCGCCGAAAAAGACTCATAGGCTACTCTATAGGTATAAGCAGGCAGGTAAGATTGGGTTTGAGAGTAGTAACGCTGATCATTGATCTTGAGTGAACTCAACTAAGTTCAACCAATAAAAAGCCACCGCTGATTATCAGCGGTGGCTTTTAAAAGAATGCTAAAGGATAGCAGCGACTGCTGTGTCCATCCTTTACCAAATTGCCTATTTTGTCACCAAACTACTCAACTCGCTCATCAGCACGGACAATGTCGATAAACCAATCTCACCATCGATGGCGTCAAGCTTATCCATTTCAGCCTCAGTCGCTGCCAATTGATCTAGATGACGCGAGCGCCATTCACTAAAAGCTTGCTTGGCATCTGGTTTTGAGAGTATCGCGTCCATCAGCATACGCAAGCTGCGTGACAGCTCATTGACTAACGCATGACGCGCGCGGCGATCCCAATAGTCTTGCTGTGGTAAGGTGGCGATATTATCCATCATCCAATCGAGCTGCAAGACATGATACGCCTCAAAGTACAATGTGGCGATTTCATCGACAGGGCGATCATATTGCTCAGCGAGCAATGCTGCATCTAGCGCATCCACGTGATATGGCAACATCGCAAACATCGTCGCATCATTTTCGGCCAAATCTTCTTGCATCAAGCTTGTGGCATCTTCTTGCAAATACTCGGAAAATTGCTGCTCAATAAACCCGCCAGATTTGGTCAGTTTTTCCACACTGTCGCTAAATCGGCCAATCATATCAGCGACTTGTAAGTCCTGACCAAAGGCATTGATAAACCAGACCACGCCATGCTCTAGTGCATCACGCAGACGCAGCTCTAGATTTAATAGCAACGTGGCGTCCACTTGATTGTCTAACACTTCAAGCGTTTTCCATGCTTTGGAGATATTAAAGACATCACGGCTGATGGCGTAACCGCGCACGATGGTTTCCAGTGATTGCCCCGTCTCTTCATACAGGCGGAACAGCGCCTCGATACCCAACCGGTTGACCACACTATTGGTCAGGTAGGTGCTGATGATCTCACGGTGCAAGCGGTGCTGGGTCATCTCATCAAAGAAACGCGTCGCCAGCTCATCAGGGAAGTATTTGCGTAGCTCATTGATAAAATATGGCTCATCTGGCAAATCAGACAATAGCAGGTTGTCATATACCCACATTTTTCCATACGCTAAGACGACTGCCAGCTCAGGATTGGTAAGGCCTACCCCAGCTCTTTGGCGTTTAACAATCTCTTCATCCGATGGTAAATACTCAATAGCGCGGTCCAAACGGCCTTCGCCCTCTAGCATTTGAATAAACCGCTGATGATCACTTAAGTTGGCGGCTGCACGGATATGACTGAGCTCAATCGCCTGTGGCTGTAGGTAGTTTTGGCGCAGTACCAGCTCGGCCACGGTATCCGTCATGGACTCTAGCAGCTCATTACGCTGCTTTAAGGTCATATCACCTTGCTCAACGACTTTGCCAAGCAATATTTTGATATTGACTTCATGGTCTGAGCAGTTGACCCCGCCTGAGTTGTCAATCGCATCGGTGTAGATGCGGCCGCCCGTCTGTGCGTACTCGATACGCCCTTGCTGGGTAAAGCCTAAGTTGCCGCCCTCACCGACCACCGCCGTGCGCAGCTCACCACCATTGACCCGAACAGCATCATTGGCGCGGTCGCCGACATCGGCGTGTGTTTCGTTTTCACTTTTGACATAGGTACCGATACCGCCATTCCAGATTAGATCGACAGGTGACTTTAGTAATGCGCTGATCAGCTCATTGGGCGCCAAGCTATCTTCGCTGATATCAAACAGCGCTTTCATCTCAGCACTGATAGGGATGCTCTTATCGGTACGCGAAAACACGCCGCCACCTTGGCTAATAAGCGATTTGTCATAATCATCCCACGTCGAGCGCGGCATCTCAAACAAGCGCTCACGCTCTGCAAACGACGTCGCAGTGTCTGGGTTGGGGTCGATAAAGATATGCAAATGGTTAAAGGCGGCGACCAGCTTGGTATGAGTGGATCTGAGCATGCCGTTACCGAATACATCACCGCTCATATCACCGATACCGACCACAGTAAAGTCATCGCGGTTTTGGATATCCATGCCGCGCATACGGAAGTGACGCTTGACCGACTCCCAGCCGCCGCGGGCGGTGATACCCATGGCTTTGTGATCATACCCAACCGAGCCACCAGAGGCAAAGGCATCATCGAGCCAAAAGTTATACTCGCTTGCTATGCTGTTTGCAATATCAGAAAAACTTGCTGTGCCTTTGTCAGCGGCGACGACCAAGTACGGATCATCTTCGTCATGACGCACGGTGTTGGCTGGCGGGACGATCTGTCCATCGACGATATTGTCGGTGACATCAAGCATACCGCGCAGGAATGTCTGATAGCAGGCAATCCCTTCTGCTTGGAAGGCATCGCGGCCATCAGCCATGGTTTTGGTTTTGACGATAAAACCACCTTTGGAGCCGACAGGAACGATCACCGCGTTTTTGACCATCTGCGCTTTGACCAAGCCGAGTACTTCAGTACGAAAATCTTCCATACGATCTGACCAGCGCAGACCGCCGCGTGCCACTTTACCGCCGCGCAGATGCACCGCTTCTACGCGCGGCGAATAGACAAATATTTCAAACATGGGCTTGGGTTTGGGCAGATTGGGGATATCGGCTGCCAAAAACTTAAACGACAAGCGATCTTTACGCTGACCCTCGCTATCGGTTTGATAAAAGTTGGTACGTACCATGGCTTTGATGAGATCCAAATACCAACGCAAAATACGGTCTTCATCGAGGCTATCGACATCCGCCAACGCTGATAAGATCTGCTCTTCGATTTCAGCGGTTTTTTTGGTACGACTCTCATCATCATGCTTGGGGTTCATGCGCGCATCAAACAGGCTACCGAGTGCCACACTGATATCACTGTTTTTGACCACCGTTTGCTGGATATAGGTACTAGAGAACGGCGCACGAGCTTGTACCATATAGCGTGATAAGGCGCGCAGCACCACCACATCAAAGGTATCTAGCTTGGTCGTGAGCACCAGCTCGTTAAACGAGTCACTCTCGACCAGCCCTGCCCAAATCTGCTTAAGGCTGTCCTCAAACTGACCACGCACCACTTGCATATTGACCGCATCCACGTGTTCGAGCATAAGCTCATACTCTTGCATCCAGATGGGCTGCTCTGGCAAGTCAAACTCATATGTCTGCGCCGATATCACCGACACCCCAAAGTTCTCAAGGATAGGCAGTACTTTTGATAAGATAACTGGCTGCTCGCGGCCGTAGAGCTTTAAGTGTAGCTGATTACTAGCGTCGCCTGTTGATTGGTATAGGTGCCAAATCATCGGCTGCTCATCACTCAAGCCCGCCAAGCGTTTGATGTCCTCCACACCAGTGCGCGCATCAAAACGCTCTTGATACGCAGCTGGGATATGGCTCATAAAACGGCGGTTTAAGGCATTGGCCTGCTGCTCGCCGACATTATCTAGCAGCATTTTTTGGTAATTGTCGCTCCAAGATTGCATCAGCGCTGAGAGCTTTTCTTCAAGCGCGGCGGTATTGACCTCTTTTACTTGACCTGGCACGGTGCGCACATGGACGTGTACGCGGGCATGGGCCGATTCGTTGAATTCCGTGGTAAAACCAGATGATGTGCCGCCATAAGCTTCTTTTAGGACGTTTTGCACCTTGATACGCAGCTCAGTGTTGAACTTATCGCGCGGGATATAGACCAAACAGGAGACAAAGCGCTGATAATGATCGACGCGGCTAAATAAGCGCAGGCTTTTTTTGTCTTGTAGCTGACTGATGCCAGAGACGATAGGATAGAGCTCTTCTACGCTGGCTTGAAACAGATCATCGCGAGGCAAGGTGTTGATGACATGCATCATTTTGTGATGGGCGTGACCATCGCGCGGTAGATCCGCCATTGCCATGATTTTATTGGCTTTTTCGCGCAGTAGCGGTATTTGCTGCACAGTGAGCTGATAGGCTTGTGAGGTCAGTAGCCCAATAAAGCGATATTCACCGACCAGCTTGCCGCTGTCGTCGAACTTATGAATACCCAAAAAGTCCATATAAACAGGGCGATGTACAGGCGAGACTCGGCTTGATTTGGACAGCATCAAGACGCGCGGCTCGGTCAGTAGCTGCTTTAGGACGTTGGGCAGTTGGCTAAAGCTTTCTGATAGCTTGTCTTCCTCCGCGCCGCGCAGTAGCCCAAGGCCACTATTGCCGATCGCAAACAAATCTAAGTCCGCAGGCTTATCATGAGAATTAACGTTTTCCTTATTATCGACACTATCTACCTCGATGGCTTGCCCGCCCTCCAGACGATACTCGCGGTAGCCCAAAAAGATAAAATGATCGTCCAATATCCATTCTAAAAAAACACCTCCGGCAAGGGCTTGCAAGCCAGCTCATTTTTGACTTCCATCAACTGCGCACGCATTTGTTTCCAGTCGCCAACGACTGTATCGAGTGTGTCGATTTTATTTAGTAGCATTTTCTGGAGGGCGGCCAAGTCTTCACTGTCCTGATAGGCGATTTCGCAATGAATCATCGATAGGTGCGAGGTGGCGCTTTCATGCGCGTTATGAATGTGAGTGAGATTACCCTCAGCGTCGCGCTCAACATTGATAATGATGTTGTACGTGCGATGAACATCGATACCTTCGGACTCTAGACTCATCAAAATCGTATCGACCAAAAACGGGCGATCATAGGCGACGATTTGAATGACGGTATGTGAGCTATGAAAATGCTGCTCTTCGGCCTTTGGGTTGAGCACCGACAATTGCGGCTTGCTGCCATCATAAGCCTTGAGCAAAGTAAAGTGATGAAGTGCCATACCAGCTAAGTCAGCATTGCTGATAGCCTTCGCCGTCTCTTGATAGAGCGGCTGATAATAGCTATGAATAAAGCGATCGAATGACGATTTATCCTTTTGTACATAACTGGTGGCGATATCGCTTATCTGGCTGATTCGCTCTTCGGCGATATTCAGAGAGTTTGGCATGTCCTTTGTCCTTTTTTATATATGTAACATACTGATATTTATTTGAGTTTATTAATCTGTGCTATTTTGCTGTCCATAACGCTATCGTTTTTCATGTCTGGTTTGTGTGGATTTTCTCTTTTTGATGCATCTGTTAAAAAACATATAGCCGGTCAGACTTAACACCGTTAATCTATGGCAGTTTAACGCACCTCAGGCGTCAGCTAAAGCGTACAACATCATTTCATGAATCAGCGCGATGTCGATAACCTTTACTAATGAAACCGTCAGGGGTTTTAGACTCAGATGGTGCAATATAGGCTGGCGGGCGGATACTCATGGCAATCGCTGCGCTTTTTTTGTTAGAATACGGCAGTATATTTAACAGTGCGTCAATGGTTCACATTTCTTGCTGAATACGGCGAATACTAAAGGCAATAATACTAAGGGCAAAATGTATGATGAATATTTTGGTGATTGGTTCAGGTGGCCGCGAGCATGCGCTGGCATGGCAATGTGCAAAAGATGACACTGTCAAAAATGTCTATGTCGCACCAGGTAATGCAGGTACTGCTCTAGAGCCCAAATGCCAAAATGTCATATTAAATGACACCGATGGCGAGCACAGCGGTGTGATTGAGTTTTGTCAAGCCAACGCCATCGACATGGTCATCGTTGGGCCTGAGGCACGGCTGGTCTCAGGCATCGTCGATGCTTGCCGCGATGCTGGTATCAAAGCGTGGGGGCCGACGGCATATTGCGCGCAGCTAGAAGGCTCAAAAACCTTTGCCAAAGAATTTATGGCGCAAAACAACATCCCGACTGCCGTCTATCAAGGCTTTACCGATGCCGCTGCTGCCAAAGCTTATATCGATGAGCAAGGCGCACCGATTGTTATTAAAGCAGACGGTCTGGCCGCAGGCAAAGGCGTTATCGTAGCAGAGACGATCGAACAAGCCTACGAAGCCATCGATGATATGCTGGCGGGCAACAAGTTTGGCGATGCTGGCAGCCGCGTGGTCATTGAGCAGTTTTTGCAGGGCGAAGAAGCCAGCTTTATTTGTATGATTGATGGTGACAACATCTTGCCTATGGCGACTAGCCAAGATCACAAACGCGCCTATGAAGGTGACACAGGCCCCAACACTGGCGGCATGGGCGCATATTCTCCTGCCCCCGTCGTCACCCAAGCGGTGCATGAAAAAGTGATGGCAAAAGTGATTCAGCCTGTGGTTGATGCTATGAAAGCTGCAGGTCATCCTTATACCGGATTTTTATATGCAGGTCTGATGATTGATAAATCAGGCGACCCTTATGTTATCGAGTTCAACTGCCGTTTTGGTGATCCAGAAACTCAGCCAATCTTGATGCGCCTGCAGTCATCAATGGTCGACTTGGTCGCGCAAGGGCTGGCAGGTCAGCTGCCGAGTGCTGCCAAATGGGACGCGCGCCCTGCCCTTGGTATCGTCATTGCCTCTAAAGGCTATCCTGAAAGCTCATCGAAAGGCGATGTCATTGCAGGCTTGCCAAAGCTTGATACCGACAATGCCAACTCAGTCAAAGTATTCCATGCTGGCACCGCGTTTTCTGACGCAGAGGCGCAAGATCAAAACGCCAATCATCAAAAAGAAGTCGTGACCAACGGTGGTCGCGTCCTATGCGTGACTGCCTTGGCAGATAGCATTTCGGACGCGCAACAAGCGGCGTTGGCAGTGACTGGTGCGATTAGTTTTGATGGGGCGCAGTATCGCCGTGATATTGGTCATCATGCTATCGCTCGAGAAAACAGCCGCTCATAAAATGGCGATAAATACAGGCCAACTTTAGCCTACCCCATTTACTGTTTTAGCTTATTATCGTAACTCTGATCAGATCTAGTGTCATGCTAGATCTGATTTTCTTTATGCTGCATCTGTGATGACTAGCTTCATGCACTGAGCTTACAAAGTAACTGCTATCAGAGTGCATCGCTTTATCAACCCAAGGCAGTTTCTATGATACAATTTTGTACCGACCATCGCATGTCCCTTGTATTGTAGGTTTTATGCCCGCAAATCAATAGCAACCGGATGAATGATTATATTTATGGCACACGATACGTCTAAACCCTCTAGTACCAAGCATTCTATCGATAACCTAAAAACCTCAGGGTTTGAGCGACGGATGTCGATTGCCAAAACCTCCTTAAATATTGGGCGTCGTTGGGCGGGCAACAGCGTGTCTGGTATGTTTTTAAATAAAGAAGCACGCACCGCACGCAACCAAGCCTTTATGGAGACACAAGCAAACTATCTTGCTACCGAGCTTGGCAAACTAAAAGGCTCCGTGGTCAAAATCGGTCAGATGCTCGCAATATATGGTGAGCACATACTGCCTCCCGAGATTACCCGTGCGCTGCAAACGCTCAATGATGATAGTGAGCACATACTGCCTCCCGAGATTACCCGTGCGCTGCAAACGCTCAATGATGATACCGCCACGCTATCATGGCCAACGATTGAGCAAACGCTTCATACATTGTTGGGCGATAAAATAAGCGAGCTGACGATTGATCCGACCCCTATCGGTACAGCGTCTTTGGCTCAAGTACATCGTGCCACCGTTATTGCCACAGGTGAGCAAGTCGTGCTAAAAGTCCAGTATCCAGGCGTCGCGGATGCCATCAACTCAGACTTGGCTTTGTTTAAACAGTTATTGAAGGTTAGTAACATCGTGCCGCAAACGCGAGCGCTTGATGCTTGGTTTGAGGAGATACGCGACCTACTCCATCATGAGGTAGATTACGAAGCAGAAGCGGCCACGACAGAGCGTTTTTATGAGCGTCTAAAAGATGATCCACGTTATATCGTACCCAAAATCAATCGCACGTATTCTAAAAAACGTCTACTGTGCATGTCCTACGAGCCAGGTATCACAGTGGTTTCTACATCGCTGCAACAGTTGTCGCATCAGCGCCGTAACGCCATTGGTCAAGCCGCTATCGAAATCATGATGAAAGAGATTTTTGTTTGGGGCGAGATGCAGACAGATCCTAACTTTGGCAACTATCTGGTACGCGTTAGTGAAAACGAAGACGATATCGACAAATTGGTGTTATTAGATTTTGGCGCGATACGTCAGTTTGACAACCATCTTTTGACCATCGCCCATGGTTTACTAAAAGCTGGCTATCACCATGATCATCAGGCCATGATGCGAGCCATGACAGGTTATGACTTCTTTGATAGTATGAGTCAAAAGGTCAGATCTGATATTGCTGCCCTATTCTTATTGGCCACCGAACCCTTTAGCAATCCTGCGACCAACCCTGATATTCCAGCGGAATGTCTAGATGCTGACAACCGCTATATCTGGGCAAATAGTAAGCTGCATTCTCGCCTCTCATCAAAGGCTAGCCGTGCTATGCAGTCTTTTGAATTTAATTTACCGCCAAAAGAGTTTATGTTTATCAGTCGTAAGTTTATTGGTGCCTATACATTTTTGACAGTATTAGATGCTTATACTGATTCTGATAAATTGGTAAAGCCTTATTTATAATTTTAGTGATTTTTTGCTTAAGTTTATGCGTTATTTTTTTGACCGCCTTCTTTTAGAGGCGGTTTTATTTTTTTAATTTTATTTGCTTAGGCTATTTTATATGGTTTATTTAGCCTTGTAGGTTTATGCAAGCTTTTCCCTCTATTTTTACTTAGGCTATTTATTCTTAACTTTTATGAGTACTTAGATTCGCTTGCCATCGATCAAATCTGGTATTGTAGCCGGCAGGCTTACGCATACAGAGTTCCCAGCATATCTCACCGCGCGCCAGATACTTCACTTCGAAGTGGGTACGCTGGCTATCTTGTAGTACCTTGTAGCGCTCATTGGGTAAGCACCATACTTTCGTCGCCTGCTGCTCAGCATTATCCATATAGCTCTCAATATTTGTGGCCAATATGATCTCTCCACCTACCTGCAAACGTGATAATAAAAACTCAAAAAACGGCATGTTTAACCACTGCTGATTGGGGTTATGCTGCTCAGGATTGGGGTATAGAATAAAGATCTTGGCGATACTATTCGGCTCTATCGCATGGACAATCCAGGCGATCGCATCAGCATGTATCGCATCTAGGTTCGGCAGCGCTTGGCGCTCGGCCAGTTTTGCAAAAGCATAGAATTTGTTGCGCGTACGCTCAATGGCAATCAAGTGCTGGTCTGGGTGCTCGGCGGCAAAGCTGAGCGCATGCTTGCCCTTCCCCGCTCCAATCTCTAAGAGTAAGGGCGCAGGGGTTGTCGTTTGTTGTATGATTGGAGGAATACAAAAACTGCGCGGTGCTGAGAGCTTGTTTGGTTGAAAGGCACGCTGCTGTCGATGCGTAAGCTCGATATGTTCGGTCATCTACTATCCTTAAAGCATTTGTCTTTTGCCATTATTCGGCCACATGCTATTATATAGTCAATCCGCGACAATAGTAATATAACGCTGGCAAGTCATGCTTCCCACCTCCCTGTTTTGGGAATGTCTTCTTATCAAAAAATCGATAAAACTGAGATAGATAACCATCAAACAAATAGCACTGATACCTTCATGCTATCTGGTCTGGCAAATATTTAGACGTTTTTTACTATTTGTTGTTTACTCGGCAGACTGAGGGCGCATGTTGGTAGCATTAGATTGGCCTCAATCAGCTGATGACTGACCCATACGCTTGCCAAGCTGATAATCATAAATTTAAGGATGTATGCATACCGACTATGACCCACTCAACCTCCAACCCAGCCAATTCAAGTAATCCAAGTGAGCCTCCCAAGACTTATCCTTGCCCTCGCTGCGGCACGCAGACCGCTTGGCAAGACAATAAGTACAAGCCATTTTGTAGCAGTCGATGCAAACTGATCGACCTAGGCGCTTGGGCAAACGAAGAATACACCTTACCTGCAGAAACCACGCCTTTTTCTGACGAACTCTAACACTTACTTTTTTACTCACTTATCATCTTAAGGATGTTTACTATGTCTGCAACTTACCTGATGCCCACTTATAACCGTCAACCAATCAGCTTTACTCGTGGTTCAGGCAGTTGGCTGTATACCAAAGACGATACCCCGTATTTAGATGCGCTAACGGGCATTGCCGTTTGTGGCCTAGGGCACTGCCATCCACAAGTGACAGACGCCATTCAGCAGCAAGCCGCGACTTTGGTTCATACCAGCAACTTATTTGGTATCGATTGGCAAGAGCGCGCTGGAGAAGCGCTATGCACCGCCGCGCAGATGGACAGTGTGTTTTTTGCCAATAGCGGTGCTGAAGCAAACGAAGCCGCTTTAAAGCTTGCACGCTTATACGCCAACCAGCAAGGCTTTACCCGTCCAAAAGTCATCGTCATGGAACAGTCGTTTCATGGCCGCACATTGCTATCGTTGTCAGCCACCGCTAACCCAAAAGCTCGCGAAGGATTTTACACTTTAGATGAGGATTTTATCCGTGTGCCCTTCGGCGATATTGAAGCCATCAAACAAGCCGCGCAAAAACACGATGAGATTTGCGCTATCTTGGTAGAGCCTATTCAAGGAGAAGGTGGTCTAAATACCGCCGCAAATGGCTTTGGTTATTTAGAAGCACTACAGGCTGAATGTGACGCTCACAACTGGCTGTTTATGCTCGATGAAGTACAAACCGGTAATGGCCGTACTGGCAAATACTTCGCTTATCAGCACAGCAATGCCCGCCCTGATGTTTTGACAACGGCAAAAGGCTTGGGAAATGGCTTTCCTGTAGGTGCTTGTATGGTACGTGGCCGTGCCAATGGGCTGTTTGGCGCGGGCAGCCATGGCTCAACTTATGGCGGTACGCCGCTGGCAAGTCGTGTGGTGCATAGTGTTTATGATGTACTCGCCAATACTGACATCATGAATAATGCCGTCACCGAAGGGCAATTCATCCGTGAGACGCTAGTCAATGCACTAGGACAGTATGGCGTCAGTGCGCGAGGCGCAGGTATGATGATCGGTATCGTACTACCTGAGGACATGGACTGTACTCAGCTGGTGGATCGTGCACGCGATGAGCAAAAGCTTATCATCAACGTCACCGGTGGCCACGTGATACGCTTATTGCCGCCACTAAATATGAGACGTGATGAGAGTGCACAGGTCGCTGATCATTTGATTGAGCTATTAAAGACCTCATGGTAAAGCGATAAAGTAATTGACTGTGACATGTAAAAAAGAGCCTATAGATAATCGAAACCTATAGGCTCTTTTTTATGCTAAAGCCATCATCGCACTGATGATGCATCGCGCTTTATTTAGTTGGCATGAAAATACTTCTTTAATACTTCAAGGCAACGGGTTATTTTTGCAGGCTGCTGTTCGCGATTTAAAGTAACGGCATATAGCACAAAGCTTGGCAGCTGATAACCGGTCAATACCTCTACCAACTCGCCGCTCTCTAGCTCTTTTTTAACATCCATCTCCAGCATTCGCACCAGACCGTGGCCTTCTTTGGCCAATGTCGTCGCCATAAAGACGTTATTGGTATAGATACGAGAGTTCATTTTTATGCGGGATTTTTTGCCCGTTTCTGTCTGAACCAGATCAATTTGATTGGCGTCTTTCATGATTTCGATACAGATCAGCTGGTGATCATTGAGGTCTTTTGGGCTTTGTATTTTGGCATGCTGACGCAAATACTGCGGTGAGGCAACCAGCAACTGGCGTACATCAGTCAATGGATGGCTACTCAGGCTCGAGTCATTGATGGTTGGACTCATACGAACCGCAATATCAATGCGCTCGTCGATCATGTCGATATAATGGTTGTCTGCCAAATAGGTGATGCTCAAGTCATCGTGGGCGGCCATCCACGTCGAGAGCGCAGGCAAAATATGATTGACGCCCAGCTCAGGGGTAGTCGCCACTCGCAAGCTACCAGCAAGCTCATCTCGCAATTGATTGACTTTGATGCGCCCTTGCTCGGCCGCGCTGACCACATCTTTTGCCGCTTCATAAAAACTCTCGCCTGCCTCTGTTAAGCTAAGCTTTCGAGTAGATCGGTGCAATAACACCACACCCAGCTCGTTTTCTAATGAGCGGATTTGCTGACTGACTGCACTGGTTGTAATACCAAGCTCACGGGCTGAGCCACTAAAGGAGCCATGTTCAACCACACTGGCGAACACAGCCATACCGCGTAAATTATCCAACATATTCTCACCTAACCTGCATTTGGTTTTTTAATATAACTTAACTATTATAACGAATTTTACTTTGTCTTACAGTGATTAAATACCATCCTTTTTTATCTAAAATGACGCATCACTCTTGATAAAAACAAAAATATCAAGGTGATAGCAATCATCGCCTTGATATTTTTGGATAGCAATTGTGTTTAGTAGCCATATAGACTGTTAATCGATTTTAATATAAAAAAATTTGACTGTTTAGTATAGCTGAACCTTACCCATTTTACCTTCGCCGCGCTCGAGTAGGTACTGCATCACAGGGGTGTTACGCAATTTGGTTTCTGCCAGTGACTTTGCTTGCACCATACGCTTTTGTTGACGGCGCTCTGGGGTTTTGTCTTCAGACTGCATGATACTGCTGTCGATTTTTAGGTCGATCTCGGCTTGCTCAAACTGCTGCTGCAGTTTTGCCGCTAAGTGTTGAAAGGTGGCTTGTAAATAGCGGCTGTCCACACTGGTCACAAAGGTCGATTTGCCATTACACAGCCCAGTCATCATGCCCTGACGCGCCAATGCTAGCTCGTCTTGCGCCAAGTTCTCAGCCTCGCGAGCGGTCTGTAGCCAATAATCCCATTTGTCTGGCGTCCACTCGCCAGTCAGCTCCTGTGGCGGGCAACGCAATAACGTGCGAGGATCATCCACTGTCATAGTCAATTGAGAATCATTTCCGTCAGGCTCTGCAATCGGTTCAGGCTCTGCAATCGG